>JACYMF010000106.1 GCA_015272165.1 Cyanobacterium sp. T60_A2020_053 | reverse complement strand
GTTAATCTCTAATCGGATTAAAAATTAAATAATAACTAGAAAGCGCTCTCTGCTAGGTTGGAGGGCGCTTTTTGGTATGTGTTACTATAAAATTATTTGAGATCGCAAGGAGAAAAATAATAATGACTGCTTATACTATTAATTTAGATGTAATTTCGACCATTGATGATGAAAAATTCTATCAACTTTGTCGTTATAATCCTGAACTAAATTTAGAGAGAAATCAAAAAGGAGAAATAATAATCATGTCACCAACTGGCGGAGAAACGGGAAAATCCAATGCGGAGTTAATTGCTGATTTTGTTAATTGGAATCGTAAATATAAATTAGGATATATATTTGATTCTTCTACCTGTTTTAAACTACCAAAAGGGGGTAATCGATCCCCTGATGTGGCATATATTCAAAAGGAAAGATGGGATAATTTAACACAGGAAGAAAGGATTAAATTTCCGCCTATTGCTCCTGATTTTATTTTAGAGTTAATGTCTAAAACTGACTCATTAAAAACACTTCAAGAAAAAATGGCAGAATATAGATCAAATGGAGTGAAGTTAGGATGGTTAATTAATCCTGAAAAAAAAGAAGTAGAAATTTATCATCAAGGGCAAGAAAAAGAGATTTTAAATAATCTAAAAATTTTATCAGGAGAGGATATTTTGCCTGATTTTACTTTAGATTTAAGTTTAATTTGGTAGGGTGGGGCGGAGGGCGCTTTTTGGTGTTCTGTGGTTTATAATTGTGACAAAATGAATTACGGAAGGCAAGATAATGACAAATATTTTAACTTTACAAGAAAATGTAAGTCAATTAATAACTAAAATAGAACAAATACTGGAGAAAAGAATTGCATCGACAGATTTAACGGAACGTGATGAA
This sequence comes from Cyanobacterium sp. T60_A2020_053, assembly GCA_015272165.1. NCBI lineage: Bacteria > Bacillati > Cyanobacteriota > Cyanophyceae > Chroococcales > Geminocystaceae > Cyanobacterium > Cyanobacterium sp. T60_A2020_053. The sequence continues at coordinate 77,774 of JACYMF010000106.1, read as the reverse complement.
GATTATCATAAACTTTTAAGTCAAATAAAGAATCTTTCTGGACAACTTAATACTCTTGAGTTGAAAATGACGATTGTGGCACCAATGAGTGCTGGAAAATCAACAATCATTAATGCCATTATTGGTAATGATTTATTACCTACCAGTGCATCGGCAATGACTACCATACCCACTGAAATTATCTTAGACACAGATATTGACGAGCCATGTTTAATTTTAGATGATGATGTTTTATTTGTCAGCAATAACACTAAACAAATACTAAAAGATTATATAAATGCTCAAGAACATTCAGAAATTAAAGAACAATTAAGTAGTTATCCTCATTTAATTGACTTAGCTGAGAATATTGGTTGTGGCAAAATAAAATTTGATAGTGAATTAAAAGGCTATAAAGAGATCAGAGAGACATTAACGATACTCAATAATATATTTCGTTTATATAATATATTTGTTGTAGCTGGTCTGTTAAATAACGATTATAATCCTCTGTACGGGCGTTGCATTTTTATGGGATGATTTATAATGAAGGAAAAAGTTTTATGACAGGAGTAGTAAAAAGAAGAAATGGAACTTAACTGCCCAAAATGTGGAAATAATAATATTAGAAAAAACGGTCACAGGAGAGGAAAACAAAATTATCAATGTAAAAATTGTGGTCGTCAATTTATTGATTGTTATTCTGAATTAGGTTATTCAAAGGATGTCAAAGAAACCTGTCTGACTATGTATGTAAATGGCAATGGATTTAGAGCTATTGAAAGAATAACTAAAGTCAATCATAACACTATAATTAGATGGGTAAAAGAAACTGCAAAAAAGTTGATAAAACAAAAAAATGATTATCAAATTCCCCTAGTCGCTCAATTAGATGAAATTCAAACATTTATAGGGAAAAAAAGTAACAAAATATGGATATGGACATCAGTTGACAAGGATAGACCTGGGATTTTAAAATGGATATTAGGAGATAGAAGTTCAAAAACATTTCAAAAATTATGGCAAAAGATAAAACATTGGGATTGCTATTTTTGGATTACAGATGGATATAAAGTATATCCAAACTTTATTCCAGATGGAGACCAAATCATAAGTAAAATATCAATGACAAGAGTGGAAGGAGAAAATAGTAGATTAAGACATTATTTGGCTAGATTACACCGTCAAACTTTTTGCTATTCTAAATCATTTGAGATGTTATACTTGTCGATTCATTTACTAATTTATTATCTAAAAAATAAAACTATGCACGAACATAAGTTTATGAGAGATTGTCACTTATTTTAAAAAGGTCATCGCCTTTAATATTACAGTTGTTTCAACCTATCAGAAAATTGCATATCATCCCGCAATGATGCAACGCCATTTTTTTTGTAAAAGTTAACTCACTTTAGTAAAGTTGAGCTGTTAGCAATGAAATTTATTTCATTGTGGGATAAAGGTTTTGACTTGATAGAATTCAGCAAAACTTAAATAGAATTAACCAGATGGCGAAAATCATCCCCTCGATGCTCAAAACTACGATATTGATCAAAACTAGCACAAGCAGGGGATAATAGCACTACTTTAGCCTGATATTTTTCAGCAAGGGCAGGGGCATTTGTCACAGCGCCCTCCATACTACCCACAATTTGAAAATTATTAACACCATGCGCTTGTAAACGAGAAGCAAATAAATCACCAGCATCACCGATTAATAAAACAAAAGCGCACTTCTCCTTAATTTTACTAATCCACGCAGAATCATCACCTTCCTTCGCTTCCCCTCCAGCAATGAGAATCACCGGCGAAGCAACGGCATTTAAACCCACTTCGGCGGCATCATAATTAGTAGCTTTACTATCATTAATATAATCAACGCCGTGGATAGTTTTAATTAACTCTAAACGATGGGCAACCCCCGTAAAAGTAGAAATAGTATTAACAATGGCAGTTTTACTAACTCCAGCGAGAATAGTAGCGCCCACCGCCATTAACAAATTTTGTTGATTATGTTGCCCCACCATCTTAAAAAGACTGATAGGCGCGATTAACTCCCCAAAAGCTACAATCCAACTATCCTCTAAAAAGACACCCTGATTTGGGCTACAAGGAAGATGACTTTTACCTTTGGTGCTAGTCCAATAAACATTTGACCAAGACTTATTAACAATGGATTTTAGCAGATAAGGATCATCAGCGTTAATAATTTTGTGGCGAGAACGTTGCAACAAACTAGCCTTAATATTAAAATAGTTTTCTAAAGTTCGATGACGGGCAAGATGATCGGGTGTAAAAGTAGTCCAAATGCCGATACGAGGGGATAACTCAGCGCTTGACTCGATTTGATAACTACTTATTTCCGCCACTACCCACTTAGGGGGATGAGTTTGAGATGCCAAAGCCAACTCACAACCAGCATAACCGATATTGCCACAGGCGCTGATATTAATACCATCACCTTGAAACATTGCCTCCACTAAAGCGGTAGTCGTGGTTTTACCATTAGTTCCCGTAATGCCTACCCAAGGGATAGAATTGAGGTGGCGCCACGCCAATTCCATTTCGCCAATAGTCTCTATGCCCTGTTTTCTTGCCTCCTGTAGCAACGGAATATCCCAAGGTACACCCGGACTAACAACGATCAAACTAGGGCGGAGGGCGCTGGTTAGGGGCAAATGAGAGCTTAATTGAACGGTTATCATTTCTTCAGCGAGATTATCTCTCAGTCGTTGTAGAGTCTCAGTATTAGCAGTATCATAAATGGTGACTTCATGTCCTTGATGTCGTAAAAGTCTAGCCGCCGCAATCCCTGATTTTCCGACACCGATAATCCCTACTTTTGTCATGTAATTTTGTAGTTTTATGTTTTTCTTACTAATTAAATTTTACCGTAAATGTCGCAGAGAATACTTTTTGGCAAATGGATAATGAATTTTCTTCTCCCTCTGCTACCACTCTTCCCCTTTGCCCTCTTCTCATCAAAGGATAGAGTAATATTGCGCATTGTAATAATAGTTATGTTAATATCACTTTGATTAAAGCAAAACTAAAAAATAACATGATAGAAATTTTTTTGAAAGCTGATCCAGCCTTACAAATAGGCTCAATAATTGCCATTACAGCAGTAATATTTTCTATTACTATTTATTTACAAAAATTAGGGAAATTTATTAGTAATAAATTAATTAGCTCTGACGGTAATAGCTTTTATAAAGAAGTCATTAAACCAGACCTAAATTTAGTTGCCTTACTCTGTTTTTTAGGATTGTTAGATATATATATTTTAGTCAATGAAAAACCTAAATTAATTCAAGTTAGTGAAATTTTACTTAGTTTAGTAATTTCTTCTTTAACTATTTGGTTAGTTACTAGATGGTTTAGAATTTTATTTGACAAATATTTACTAACTGCTGCCCTTAAAAGTGATAAAAAAATTAATAGTGAATTTTTGATTGTCGGTAAATTTTTGGCAAATGCTATCATTATTTTACTAATTATTTTTATTTTTTCTCAAGTTCATAGTATTAATTTATTTGGTCTTTTAGCAAGTTTAGGTATTGGAGGATTAGCAATCGCCTTCGCCGCCCAAAAAACCCTAGAGCAAGTCTTAGGAGGCATCGTAATTTATTTAGATCGACCATTTAGTATCGATGATTATATAGGTTTACCCGATGGAGTATTTGGTAGGGTGGAATCTATTGGACTGAGATCGACTAAAATGAGACTATCAGGAAAAGGTACATTAATGATTATTCCCAATAGTTCCTTAACTCAAGTAAATATAGAAAATTATACAGGAGCAAAAAAAATTATTTCTCTAGTTTATTTTACTTTTAAAACATCTTTAGATGAAGATGAAATGGCATTAATTAGACAAATAATTATTGATAGTACCAAAGATATTTTTGGTATAGACCCCAGAAATACAGGGGTAAATTTTAAAGAAATAAATCAGAGCGAAAATAAATTTTATACCCAAGCTCAAGTGAGCTTTTTCTTATTAGGTTCAGAAAGAGTTTCTATGGATTTACGCAGTCAATTATTAAGTATTGCCAAAGAAAATATTACCCTACAACTAAAAAACTATGGTATTAATTTCACTATTGAAGATGAAACCATTAATGTAAATTCTCCCATTACGATTTAATCACAGTGTGAAGTATGGAAAGTATTATCAATGTCATCGAATTTTTACAAGCCCAAGAAGGTTATCAAATTTTTCTAAATTTTATTTATGAATTTGGTTTTTTTATTATACTCTTACTAATTTCTTTTTTTGCTGGTAGATACACTCCATTTTATCTAAAGATAATTATCTCCAAATTTGCCCAAAAACCATTAAATGAATTCTATCAAAGTATAATCGACCCCCTACAAAGCATTTTCCGTTTAGCAGGAACATTAATTTTATGGTCATTATCCCTCAACTTTATTCGTACCTATGAAGGATTATATAATTTATTAGAATTTATTATTGACCTTAGCTTAATTATCATTACCGCTTGGTTAATATCTCGTTTGTTTAAGCAACTAATAATTATTTATGGTATTGACTTAATTCAGAAACTAGGCAAAGAAGTTGACGAGTTATTGCTAGTAGTAGAAACCATTATCAATGTTTTAATCGGTTTTGTGGCGGTGTTAGCATTTGCCCGAAGACTAGATATTAACTTGGTGGGTTTACTGGCTAGTTTAGGAATTGGAGGCATTGCCATCGCCTTTGCTGCCCAAAAAACCCTCGAACAATTATTAGGTACTTTTGTAATATATTTGGACCGTCCTTTTATTGTGGGGGAATATATCAGGCTCAATAGTGGCTTGTACGGTAGAGTTGAATCTATTGGTTTAAGGTCAACTAAAATCAGATTACCGGGTAAAGGCACCCTGATGATATTACCTAACTCTATGATGGCAAACATTGAGATCGAAAATGTCACAAGAGGCAAAAAAGTAATGGTATTACTTTATCTGGACTTTGCTAACACTCTCGAAGATAGTGAAGAAGCCTTGGTGCAAGATGTGGTCAAAAAATGTACTAATGCTTTATTTGGTATTGACCCAGATAGCACTAGGGTAGCTTTGTTTGTACCTGAAAATCAACAGCAAACCAGAGCAAGGGTAACATTTTTCATTCTTGGCTCCAATGAAAGTTCGATAAAATTGCGAAAAAGATTACTAGAATTAGCCAACGACAACATATCTCAGCAATTAACTACCTATGGTATCGATTTTACCATGCAAGAACCTACCATCTATGTCGATTCTCCTGTCACTCTCTAAGTTAGCCCTAGCACCTATTTTATTACATCTCTATTATTATTCCTAATTCCCCACTTTTGTCTCTAGGGCATTCTCATTCACAAAATGTCTTAATTTTTTACATTTTTATCAAAAAAAATTGATACACTTAATAAGTGATGCAGTGAAAATATGTGACCTAATAAGGTTGATTTTCAAGCATTCAAACCTTTGCCTCTTCTACTTTTAACAATTTTTAGCTGTAAATAATGATTGAATATATTCGTCTTTGGTTATTTTGATAAATTGCTTAATTACTCGTTGGTATTCTAATTCATTATATTTACTTTTGTTGACACTAAATTTTAACTCTTGTTGATATTCTTCATGATCAAAACCTAAGTATTCCAGCGCCCTCAACCCCACCAATAAACTTTTATCAGTTAGTAATAATTTTTCTTTTAATTTATTTTTATCTATATATTTTTGATGATTAATAGCATATTTAACTACTCCCATCAATTTTGACCATTTTTCTTGATAAATATTACTTTTAATTTGGGTTGTATGAATATTAACAGGTGAATTTATTTGTTGCTTAATAATGGATTTTTCTTTGTTCTGAGTCGTGAAATTAACAGTGTTATTTTCAGCTAACTTTAAATCAATTAATGTAACTTCATAATAATCAGTATAAGGGTTTTTATCTTTCTTGTGTTTATTTTCTTCATATTTACAATCTAAAGAAACAACAACATCATAACGTTGGTTTTCGTCAATTTCACTGCTAGAATGCCCCCACCATTTACCTTTTATTCCCCATCTTTGTGAATCATCATATAATGTATAAGTAGTTAATAAATACTTGATTTTTTTATCTTTTTTATTCTTAATATTGTCACTAAAAGTATATTTAAAGCAACAATTCTTGACTAAATAGATGGGTGCTGGATTACCCATGCCACAAGGTTCAATTAAATATAATTCTCTAAATAAATTCTTACCCAATTCTGCTACAGTAACGGTTAAATCAATATTAATAATTGGTTCTAAATTAGTAATATCTAATTGTTGCTTTAATTTTTGATTAATACCTTCTCGAAATAACTCAATATTTTCTATGGGTAAAGCCATTCCAGCCGCAAAAGGATGCCCCCCAAAATGAGTTAATAAATGCCGTTGTGATGCCACTAAATCATATAAATTAATGCCGTTGACGGAGCGCGCCGAGCCTCTAGCTAGGTTATCATTGTTATCATTCATGGTATTAAATAAGATCGACGGGCGCCCGTATTCTTGACTTAAAGCGTTGGCTACTAAGCCCAAAACCCCCGTTTGCCATTGATTATCACTCAAAACAATCACCGCCGTAGTGGATAAATCCAAATCTTTGACTTGTTTTTTCGCTTCATCTAATACTTTTTTCTGCACTTCTTTACGGTTAAAATTAGCTTCTTCCGCTTGACTTGCTAAAATTTCCGCCTCTTTTCTATCGTTTGTTGTCAATAACTTGACGCAAAAACTCGCATCCCCCAAAATGCGACTTACCGCATTAATGCGCGGCGCAATGCCAAAGGATATATCCATGGGGCGATCGCCATTTTTTTTAGCTAAATCCAGTAATTTTTGCACACCTACCCTCTTGGTATGGGGTAAAATTTTCATGCCTTCTAAAGCAAGGTAACGACAATCGCCTTTTAATTCCACCAAGTCAGCGATTAAGCCAATGACGACTAAATCGAGAAGACTGGTTAAAGGTTGGCGCGGTAAACGGGGAAAACATTGATACATTGCCTCGACTAATTTATATGCCACGGCTACCCCCGACAGGGTATAAAGGGGATGATTGTCTGCAAAATAACGAGGGTTGATAATTGCTACGAGGGGAGGGCGCTTTTCTGGTAGGGTATGATGATCAGTGACGATAATATCGATGCCTAATTCTGTAGCGTAGGCTATTTCGTCTAAATTGGTGCTACCCGTGTCACAGGTAACGATTAAAGTAACACCCTGTTGAGATAATCGTTTAATGCCGTCACGGTTTAAGCCGTGGGATTCTCTCAAACGGTTAGGAATGTAGTAGGTTAATTGAGATTCGGGGGTGAAGAATTGCCCTAATCCTTCCCATAATACGGCAGTAGATGTTACTCCGTCTGCGTCAAAATCGCCCCAAATACAAATTTTTTCCCCTTCTTCCATAGCCAATGCCAGTCGTTTTACTGCCATTTTCATCTCTTGCCCAAAGTCAAGGGGGGAAGATGGTTGATAATAGCGACTATCTAAAAATTCATTAACGCTTTTTTCGTCTCTAATGCCTCGATGCCATAATATTTGGGCTAAATATTTTCCTTCTGTAGTCAGTTTATGATTTTTGACATGAGTTGTGATTAGTTGTAAAAAATCCTCACTGAGGGGGTAGGAGGGCGCTGTTTGCCATTGATGATTCATAGTTGGAGATTTATTAGACCTATCCAAAACATACCACTTTTTTACTGTAATTCAGGCTAGAAGCCCGAATTAGATTGAGGTTTCTTATCAACTAATGTAATTTCGAGAACTCAGATAATTTCATAAAGAGAAGAGTTTTATTATGACTGACATACTCTTGTTTTATCATTCTTAACTATCGAGAAGGCATCAAATTCAAGAACCTCAAATTCTCCCGTCACAGTAATTTTATCACCAACCTTAATGTGTTGAGGGGTATTATCCCCACAAACATCATAAGAATCTACTTTCACAGAACGAGAGTCAGTTTTTAATTGAAAGCCGTCTTCCCAAACTCTCTCCACTATACCAGAAAAAGAAGTATGCGGTTTTTGACATTCCCATCAAAATTCCCAGAAGCACAGCGATAAAAGATGCCATAGTGTAACCAATGGCAACCCGTCTTAAACTGGTCAACAAATTCCAACCGATACCCATATCATTAGGTCCATTGTTGAAAAAAGGATGAGTTAACCACCACCATAACTCTTTCAGGGTTAAAGAAGCGGTAGGCATACCTTTCGAGAAAATTCCAGCCCTAGCGCCCATCTCCCATACCAATAAAAATATACCAAGAGAAAGGAGAAAAATCCCCAAAGCCTGTATATTTTCGTTATCCAATAATTGTTTAAATTTGTTTTTTGGCTCTTGCCTTTGTATGCTAGTCATAATTTTTTTACTAGATTTTTAGATAATTACCTGTGATAACGTAAGGTTTTTTAAAAGTAAGAAATAATTTACCAATCTTTTTTACAATTTCCCCTTTTTAAAGTAGAGTTTTGCAAAATTGGAATCAAAATTTTTGCCCTCACCCCCTCTCCCCCCCTTCCTAAGCAGGGCGTTTTCAAAGTCAGGATCAAAATTGATTTGTTTAGCCGGGGAAGCAGAGGAAGCAAGGGAGAAAGGGAGATTTTTTACTATTAATTAATTTATTATTAGTTAAAAGTATCTGGGAGTATCTTTTTTCACGAAAAAGAATCAAAACTTATTACTTGTTTAAAACCCGTATTGATCAATTTGTGCTTGAATATACTCATCAGGTTTCTGAGGATCAAAAGTATCAAACTCAAGGGTTTCCGTGCGATAAATCTCAGCAGGAGGAGTTTGCCCTAATTCTTCAGCCAATTCCCTTGCTAAATCAGTGAGGAAAATTTCCTGTCCTAATTCGTTATACTTGCCATCAGCCGTTAACTCTCTCCCTTTACCGTCTCCAGAAACATCCCAGCGTACTAATTGAGACATTATCCAGTTAGCAAAACTTTGCCAAGGATAAGGGTCAAAATCGATGCGATCTGGTATGTCAAAACTATTACCCAAACCATCATCAAATTTACCAGTTAATACCGCTTGGACAACTTCAACAGGTTGATTTAAAAAGGCTCGATCAGAAATAGCCTGAGCAATTTCGATTCTATTTTCTGCCTTACTAGCGTAGTCGGTAGCCTCAATAATGGCTTTATTTAAAGCTCTGAAAGTGTGAGGATTTTCATTAATCCAAGTGTCACTAGCAGCAAAGGCACAGCAAGGATGCCCGGACCATAAATCTTTGGTTAATTTATGGATAAATCCAGCGCCCTCAAAAACAGCCCTTTGATTGAATGGATCGGGCATCAAGAAGCCGTCAATATCACCAGCGACTAATTGGGCGATACTATCTGGGGGTGGTATTGCTCTGATGGTAACATCCACATCGGGATTAATGCCCCCAGTGGCTAAATAATAGCGCAATAATAAATTGTGCATGGAATAGGGGAAAGGCACTCCCAACACGAAACCTTTAAAGTCCGCAGGTCCATTGATCTTTCCTTTATGCTTGTTAGAAATGGTGATGGCTTGTCCATTAATATTTTCAATACTAGCGAGTCTCACTCCGAAAGTTGCTGATCCTAGTCCCAAGGTCATGGCAATGGGCATGGGCGCTAACATATGATATGCGTCTAATTCCCCAGCAGGCGGAATCTCTCACTGCACCCCAACTAGGCATTTTCACCACTTCTGCATTTAATCCGTATTTTTGGTAAAAACCTAGAGGCTCAGACATAATAATGGGTGTAGCACAGGTAATGGGAATAAAACCCACTTTTAAATCGCTTTTCTCGAGGTTTGAGGTATCGGCGGAGGGCGCTGGGGTATCCCCTTGGGTGTCAGGGGTTTCAGTAGTGTTATTACCACAAGCATTAACAAGGCTTACTAAAGCCGCACCAACGGCTATATTTTGCAAAAATTTACGGCGACTAAATTCCCCGTTACGAATAGCATCGCCAAAAAATTCTCCTGCTTTTGGACCAAAAGCGGCGGCAAAAGCATTATCTAAACCTCCAGCTTGTTTAGCTAATTCTAAAACTAATTTTTCTCTTTTTGGGCTTCCTTTTCCTGCCATTTTTAAGAATAATGCTTTTTTTAATTCAGCACTACTTAGGGAGTCAGCAATGTCAAAAGTAGCAGGTTTATAAACCCCCATTTTTGTTAAATCATTAATCATCTCAAGGGGGTCTTGAGGCATAGTCTCCATGAACTCCCAGTGACTTTGACTAGGATGAAATTTGCCACATTTTACGCAAAAATTATCGACGTTTTTCCATTCATCTCTAGGAGATAAAATTGTTTTTGTTAATGCCATAATTACCTAATTTTAGTAATTTGTATAGCAACATTAAACGGTTTTTTAATGGCATTTTTTGTAAATTTTGATACCTAATATCACAATTTATTAAAAAAATATTACAGATTATGCAGGTATTTCTATATCTTGATGTAATATTTTCATGATGTACTTATTGCATGAGAAATAAGATAAGATATAGCCGTCCTAAATCATTCGTGAGAAATTAATTAGGGAATTTAGAATGTAGAATTTAGAATGTAGAATTTAGAATCAATAATTTTTGATTGGGATGGAACAATACAGTGTTTTTAGAGAAAAAGGTCAATTTCTGACACTTTTTGTTATGTTTCATAGACTTGAAACCTTTATTTGACAAGGGTTTTATCAAGTATTCATAGAAAGAAGCGCCCTCCGCCCGATAAATTCCACCAACGGTTTAAATTCATTAACTAAACGAGAATCAGCCACTGCCAAAGAAGGAAAACCACGACTGCCATAATCCACACCAAGAGGCAAAGGGAAAATAGGTTGAGGCTCAAGTGCCAACAAATCACCACCAGCGCCCTTCAAAATCGGATAAGCGCCGGCAATATCCCAAATTTTAGGAGTAGCTTCCACCGCACCCAAAGACGCACCACAAGCCACCAACAACAGATTATAACTGGCTACTCCTGTTAATCTGATTTTGCAAGGGAAATCTTGTTTTAAAACGTCTGTACTTCTTGCACAAAGAGTAAAGATATGATTTTGACTAGGATCAGCATTGCTAGTATAGATCAGTTCACCATTAAGAAAAGCGCCCTTCGGACCAGATAACCCTGTATCACCGTAATAATAACCATGATAGGTTTGGCGAATTTGTGGAAAATGTACAAAACCAAATACAGGTGTTCCCCTAAATAATAAACCGATAGAGATACCCCAAATGGGCAAACCACGAGTAAAATTAGTAGTACCATCAATAGGATCAATCACCCAACACCAATCATTAAGCGGTAAGACGTGCGCTGTTTCTTCCGTCAATACCCCATGAGTAGGAAAACAACGCTTCAAATTAGTTCTGATTTCCAAATCTGCCCACTTATCCGCCTCAGTCACTAAACTACCATCAGCCTTGCGAGTCGGTTCAACTTTAGCAAAATCTTCTAATAACTTGTCACCAAGACGAAAAGTAATTTGTTGACAAAAATTATATACCTGTTGCCAAAAATAAATCATAAGTTTTTTAAATGTTTGCTAAAGTTTTGCCACTATTTAAGTTATCTTTTTCCTGATATTTTAATGGTAAGGTATATAAAAGTTTTTGCAACCTTTTTTTGATGAGGGGAGGGGCGCTGATAGGGATATTTATTGATTTCGCTAATCTAAAACTGATAATAGTCATCATTTCCTGTACTGGGATTGTAGCGCCATTCACCACTAGCCCCCATATTTTTTAATATATTTATACTGGTTTGGTGCATCATTTTCGACATCTGGGCGTATGGGTTAGCATCTGTTGCTGTGATATTTGCAGGAGGTTGAGCCACCGTATTATTATTTATACTCGCAATAATTTGATTACCTTGATTAATTACCCCTTGAGTTTGATTGGCAAAACTCAAAATTTGTTCAACGGCTGGGGAAAATTGCCCCAGCACCTCTTGCAACAGCTTAGAATCTTGATTTTGGTAGGCTGTTAAAATTTGGTTAAAAATATTTACCCAAGAAGTAAAGGTATTGTAACCAACTCCCTGAAGCGTAATCACATTATGTAAATATTCTGTTTGAGGATTATTAGCTTTGAGAGAGGGAAGCATTTTTTCTCCAGTTTGATAGCTTTGCCCAAAATTAGTAGCAATACGGTTAGCTAAAGGATTCAAACGTTGTACTAAGGTTAATAATTGTTCGTCTGTTTCCACTGTCTCCATCTGACTCAATGCCGTTAAAAATGGTAATATCTCATTATAGGCACTATTTGAATATTGATTCATTTGCCCATAATATTGTTCAAATTGATTACTTTGAGCCACCGTGAAGGGCGCTGCTTGGGCATTTACTATTTTTACTTGCACCACGTTACCACATAGTAATAATCCGCTAAGGGTGAGGGCGCTGGAACAATTTTTCAACTTTACAATCATATTTTCACCTCACTAAAAAATCTATCAAAACTATTTTCTCCTAATTTTTGAAAATCATTACTTAGCTAAAAGACGATTTAAAATAAGTTTATTAGCAGGATCAAAAACCTGTAAACGGACAAAATTAGAGTCTTTTGGTTGCCATGATACCTCATAACGATATTGACCATTACGCCAAATATATACCCTTCTGTTGCTGTCGCCTTTAACCTCAGCGCCCGTCAAACTCAGAGAATCACCGGTGCGATTGTTATAACCGTAATAATGATAAGCATTATTATAATCAGTTAAAGTAACACTCCAATCGTCATCTTGAAAAGCGCCCGTGGGCAAAGTATTATTAGCAACCATCGAAGGACAATTATTAGAATTTAGATTACGTTGATTACGGTTATTAAGAATATTAATAGGATTAACTTTTTCATCAAAAGTATCATCAGCTTCAAAATAAATTAAAACAGGTTTTCCACAAACAAGTTTATATTCTCCAGTATGAAAAGCATCCCCTAATCCTCTACTTCTAGAAAAGAAAGAAATAGTTGATTTTTCTGATTCAATGGCAATATTAATTAACTCATTTTGATTAGTCCAACCAATAATTTTTGTGCTATTTTTATTTAAAACAGGATAGGGAAAATTAAGAGGAATAACTTGTTTACCCGTATCTAAAATTACTACATTAACTAAATTATAAGCGCCCCGATGACAAGGAAAATTATACAAAGTTCCTTGATTAGGTATGGTCTGAATATCGACATTATCATATTCTTTTAAAGAACAATCATAAGCATTATTAAACACATTTACAATGGGAGGAGAAATATTAGTTTGACTTTCAGCAGAAGATAAAAGCTGAGTAGAAAAAATTAAACTAGAAGCGAGAAAAATAGATAATTTCATAATTATTTAGTAGTTAGTAATAAAAATACGATATTGTCGATTTTGCAATACCCACCGCAGAAAATAGTTGGCTATTTTACTTTGAGTATGATAAATTATGTCTAAAAAAACGTGTCAGGTATTAGGTGTCAGTTATTAGGTGAAATGCAAACTATAAATTTATCACAATTGCATTTTTAAAATACTAAAATTATTATATATCAAAAGTTTTATTAGTTATTCATTATTAATTTGTCGTAACTACTGTAGAAAAGCCAAAAAAGTTTTATGATTAAAGAGGGAAAGATAGCTTTATTATCCATTGTCGATTATCAATTAATTCTAATTAGTAAGTATTTATGGAAGCATTTAATCGCATAGCGCCCGATTGGACAAAAACCGCCACCCATGCCCTAGAGTTTTATTGTCCTTGTTGTAGCGCCCCTCCCCGTAAAGCTCAAAGGGTTTGGTTTAATCGTTATGCCCCCGTAATTATGGAAAATTATCAAAAAAAATGGCAAGAATTTTATCTTTGTGAATGTGACGAAGTTTGGTGGGCATGGAGTTCCCAGCGCCCTTCCCCTTTTCCCGACAGAAACTGATGGGGAGACCAGGGAAATTTCATTCAACTTTTTCCCTCATCACTAAACCTTAATTAGGGTCTGCTGAATAAATCAAAACCCTTGTCTAATAAAGGTTTTAAGCACAGTTGTAAAGGTGTCAGGTATCGGGTGTTAGGTATTAGGTTTGAAAATTACACCTGAAACCTGCAACCTGAAGCCTGAAACCTCCCCCTCACCACTCCACTTTTTCAGCAACCCCTAATTATTTGATTTGCGTTATAATTGTTACTAATTTTAATAATAAATATTCTCAATAATTTTATGACACAAACTCAAACATTAACAGCAGAAGATTTGTTTCGCAGTGCCTACGAAAACCGTTATACATGGGATGCACAATTTCCGGGTTATAGTTGTGACGTTACCATGACAACCCCAGAAGGTAGTTATAGCGCCCATGCCACCATCGATAGTGAGTTGAAATTTGAAGTCACCGGGGTAGAAGATGACAGCGCCAAAAAAGCGATTACTCAACAGCTATGGGAAATCACTATCCACCGAGTTAACCATAGTTTTGCCAAAAGTCATGGTGACAATACCTTTAGTTTTGGTGACAGCAAAGATGGAGAAGTAGAAATTGTAGTGGGGGGCGCTTCTGCCGGTAATCGCTATAAAGTAAAAGATAAACACGTTACCTTTGTGTATCGGCGCATGGGCGCTGGAATTGTTTCCATTGATACCTATGGCTTTTTAGACACCGAAAAAGGCTATCTTTCCACTGGCTATGACTCCATTTATTTAGATGCTGAAACCCTACAACCAAAAGGAGGAAAAACCGTTTTTGAGGATACCTTTACCGAAATCGGTGGTTACTATATTCTTACCAACCGTAAAATTACCAAAAATGAAAACGGCACAACTTCAACAACTGAGTTCGATTTTAGTAATGTAACTCTCTAGTTACGGTTATTCTAAATATATTTCTAAACTATCTGTATAAGTTGGGTTACGCTATGGCTAACCCAATATCATGCTATGGCAAAACGAAGAAGAGCGCCCTCCATCTCATGCTCTAAAATACATACTCCACCATTTTAAAACTATAATGATTGATTATTTATTATTCATTAACCATGCTAATTGGTTTTGATCCCGGACGAGATAAATGTGGCATCGCCGTTATTACCAAAGATAAGCAAATTCTATATAGAAAAGTAATAGAATCTGCTAATGCTTTGATAGAAATTAAGGTATTAATGGGTAAATATCACCCTGAAGCTCTAATTATGGGAAATCAGACCACATCTAAACAGTGGCAAGAAGAGCTAAGAGATAATATAAACTTATCAGTTTTTTTAGTAGATGAACGTAATAGCACAGTGGAAGCAAGGGAGAGATATTGGCACTATAATCCGCCCCAAGGATTACAAAGATTAGTACCCAAGCCATTAAGAGTACCCCCAGCGCCCGTCGATGACATTGTAGCGATTATTCTTGTGGAAAGGCACCTACAAAATAGTTAAGGATACTGTATTACTAAGCGGGTGGGGGGAATCGAACCCCCATCATTAGCTTGGAAGGCTAAGGTTTTACCACTAAACTACACCCGCAAATGTTGTTTAACTGAGTAACAATTATAGCAAAGTATTTAACATTTCGCAACTCATCTACTCATAGAGACGAAACCAATAATATATAAGGGGTTGAAACCCCTTACCAACCTATTCTATAGTCAGAACACTGTCTAAATAAAGTAAATCTACGTTATAATTATTTTCTGTATCAAGGAGAGATGGCAGAGTGGTTGAATGCGATAGTCTCGAAAACTATTAAGGGGGTAACTCCTTCGAGGGTTCAAATCCCTCTCTCTCCGTATGGTGACAGTCTTACTTTTCATGGACTGAGATGACAACGTTACAAAATTTCAAATAAACAGCGCCCTTCCCACTGTATTTTAAAGGTAGATAAGAAACTATAAGGAATAAAAGCAATGTTAAAGAAAATTTTATACGCCGACTCAGGAAATGGTCATACCCAAGAAATGTTAAAAATATTACAGGATATTCCCGCATTTCAAAATACCAATCTGACTATTTTACACGTTGTCTCTCCCCAAACTTCCGCCGATGCTTTAGCGGCTAAATGGGAAGAAGGGGGAAAAATATTGGCAGAAGTGATTGAAAATGTCAATATCGATCCTGCGAAGGTATCCACCATTTTAAGACAAGGTGATCCTAAAGATACCGTCTGTCAGGTTGCCCAAGAAATCGACGCTGATTTAATCTTAATGGGTTCAAGAGGCTTAAAACGTCTTGAATCTTTTCTTGAAAATTCGGTTAGTCAATATGTCTTTCAGTTAAGCGATCGCCCCATGTTGCTAGTCAAAGATGATATTTATATTCGCCGTATCAAAAGAGTGATGTTAGCTTTAGATAAATCAGAGGCGGCGGATTATGCCCTTGATTTAACCCTTAATATTTTGAAAGATTATCGAGAAGCCAAATTATATTTAGCCAGAGTTAACCCGGACTTAGATGCTAAAGTAGAACTCACCACCACAGAAATGGAACAAAATCCTATCCTTGCCCCGGCGCTATTAAAAGCGAAAAAATTTGGTATTGATACCACTTGCATTGTCAAGGGAGGTAAGCCGGGTAAAACTCTTTGTCAAATTGCGGAAGAAAAGGATATTGATTTATTATTATTAGGGTCGCCAGATCGTCGTCCTTCTATTGCGAAAAGTTTAGTGGACTTAGACCGATTGTTGGGAAGTTCCCTTTCTGATTATATTCGAGTTAATGCTAATTGTCCTGTGTTGCTCGTGCGCAAGTAATAATAATTTCAGCTTTGCCATCAAATCGTATTTCTGTCGGGGCATAATTAGATTATGCCTTTAACTTTAGAGTGAAGTGAGAGTTAAATTTAATATCAAGTCTCCTTGATCACTTATCAATAGATAAATTAAAAACAATCTTAGTTCAATTTATTGAACGTGATACTGTTGGTTCCGTGTAATTCATTACACGGTGGGTAAATTACGAAGAGATAATCTGTTAACAACTAATTATCCGAACTTAATATAATACCGAAATTATGAATACGAAAAATTTTCAATGCTATAGTTGGCAAGAGTATTGGAGTTACTGCCATGACATTACTAGGCAAATTTTAGTGGCTGGTAATACTTATCAGCAGGTAATCGCTATTACTAGAGGAGGATTTTATTTGGGTGATTACATTTCTCGCCATTTACAAATACCTTTAGCCGTAATTGCGGTTAAAAGTTACGGTGATGAGAACCACCAACAACATGATATAAGGATAGGGGCGCTGTCTTTTGTCGAAAAACCCCAAGGACATATTTTATTAGTGGATGATTTGGTAGATACTGGGGTAACGCTTCAAATGGTGCGAGATCAGTTAATTACTGATTTTTTTGTTACTGTAGAAACTGCGGTAATTTGGCACAAGAATCATAGTAAATTTGTTCCTGATTTTTTTTACTGTAATACTTCTGCTGATGATTGGATTATTCAACCTTTTGAAGTACATTGATTCTTTTTATCACTATAGATTTTAAAAGCAAAAGAACCCACGACAAAAGCTCCTAAGAAAACAAAAGGATTAAGATTCATTTGCACTAAAGAAGTAACTGCAGGACCTGGACAATAACCAGATAAACCCCAACCAATGCCGAAAATTCCTGCCCCAAGAATCAACGGTAAATCAATATCATTTCTGGTGGGTAAATAAAACTTATGAGCGAAAAGAGGTTCTTTAAGCGGTAAAATAAAGCGAAAACTTATTACTGTCACCCCTACAGCGCCCCCCAACACAAAAATAAGAGATGGGTCCCAATTTCCAGTTACGTCTAAAAAACCAATTACCCTATTTCGATCCACCATCTGAGAAATAGATAAACCCAAACCAAATAATAAACCACTAAACAAAGCCATTAGATTAAATTTAATTTTCATTTCTTTTTTATATTTTGTTTATTACTTAATAATTATACAAAACTTAAACATTTCATATTAATGAAAGCGTAACCCAACCACAATAATTGATGATACTCAAAGTAATAGAACCAGATTCATTTTATTGACACATTTTAGGCTTGGTGGTTTCTACTTCAATATTGTCATAACCAGCGCCCTCCAACAATGCTTTAACGGTAATTTCAGCGCGTTGATTAGCTTGGGTTAAAATCCCCTGTTGACAAGCTGTTTCTTGTACTTTTAAAAGGCTTTCTTGTTGCGCTTGACTGTATAATGTGGGGGCAACATCAGGACCTAAACTGAGAAAACCTCGATTATATTCATAGACTTGTGATTGATTAACGTCAATTTTTGAGTCGAGGATGAGGGGCGCCGGTAGTTTAACCTTAATGGTATTTTCACTAACAGTAATATCACTGGGGCTAATTTGACTCAAATCTAATCCAGCTTTGACTTCACCCCTTGCCAAATAAAGCAAATTGGTTTTACCAATTACCATTTCTCCCATTATTTTACGCTCTGAAGAAGTCGGCACAACCGCATCCATGGTAAATATAGTAGTAGTTAATTCACTCACGCCCTGAATTTTCTGCACAATGACGCTGGAAACATCCACTTGATTTTCTATTCTAGGAAAAAGATTTTGCCAACTTTGCATTAAATTATTGCCCATGTGCCATAAACTAACAACACCAACGCCTAAAACTGCGGTGAGGGCGCTTTTTTTAAGAAAAGGAAATATTTTATTATCTGGAGAATATGGAGTAATTTTTGAGCTATTCATAATGAAGTAAAAAATAATAATAGAAGTATATTAATTAGGGGTTGCTAAAAAAGTATTCGGGTGAGGTTTCAGGTTTCAGGTTTCGGGTTTCAGGTGAAATCCTTATAAATTAAAGACTTTAGCCAAATAGTTATTTTTCATAAATTGCTCATTTGTATCAATTATTTTTGATTCTGATAGTAGAAATACAGATTTTTTGGAGAAAAAAGATTATTTTTGGCAATTTTGATTTAAAAACTGAGCATTTCAAATCTAATTATTCACAATACACTTGTGTTTTCGTTAAAAATATAACGCTTCAAAACCTTGATTTTTCTTTCTTTAACCTAAAACCTGACACCTGATGCCTGACACCTATCCTTATCGAAAGACTTTTTTAGCACAACCTAATTATGTTGTCTTTAATCATACAAGATTGTTATGGTAGTTCGAGCCATCTTTAAATTTATCTTTGCCCTTGCAATACAAAAAATCAACTTTTGTGAAGGAATGTTGAAAAAGATTAGGGCAAATGTTAGCGAGATGATTTTTATGGTGTATATTGAGAGAAATCGAATAATTAATTTCGGCAGGAAAGAGTGATTATGTCAAAATTCTATTTTCATCCTGAAAATTACACCGCCTCCTCAACTCAAGAGTTTTCTCCTTCCCCTCCTAAATACGAATCTCAAACGGTGAGTTTTGCCGAGAAGATACCAGAAAATAATCCCTACGCTAGAGATTCGGTTCGGCTTTACTTACGAGACATTGGTAGAATACCGTTACTCACAAAACAAGAAGAAATAGAGTTAGCCCGAAAAATTCACAACGCCAAACAGCTAATACAACTGAGAGAAAAACAAACCAGCGCCCTCCACCCCTACATCAGCGCCTTGCAAGTTTATGAATCTCTCCCCCAAAATATTCCTGCCACCCTACGGCTGAAAAAATGGTCAAAGCAACTTAATCTCACACCGCTTCAATTAGAGAAAGTATTGCAAACCGGCAAAGAAACATGGGCAAACCTCGCTAATATCACCGTCACTGAATTAGAGAAGATTTTAACCCAAGCCAAACAGGCAAAACAACAAATGATTAACGCTAATCTGCGTTTAGTGGTATCCATTGCCAAAAAATATCAAAATCGGGGCTTAGATTTACTCGACTTAATTCAAGAAGGCAGTCTTGGTTTAGAAAAAGCAGTGGAAAAATTTGACTATACCAAAGGTTATCACTTTAGCACCTATGCTTATTGGTGGATTCGTCAAGGGATGACAAGGGCAATTGCTACCCAAAGTCGCTCTATTCGTATTCCCATTCATATCACGGAAAGATTAAATTTACTCAAAAAAACCCAGAGAAACCTCTCTCAATCCCTCGGGAGAAATCCCCAAGCGGAAGAGTTGGCGCTAGCCATGAAGATGACAACGGCAGATTTAAGGACTTTTCTCAGTCAAATTCCTCGCTCTATTTCCCTAGAAACTAAAGTAGGCGATGATTTTAACACCGAGTTAATCGAATTGATTGAAACCAATTCGGCTACCCCCGAAGAAAATTTGATGATGGTAGCAATGGGGCGTGACTTGCGCCATCTACTAGCTAGTTTAAATGATCGGGAAGCGCAAATTATCCGTTTACGCTACGGTTTTGAGGATGGCAAAAGTCACTCTCTCAGTGATACTGCAAAAATCATGGACTTGTCTAGGGAAAGGGTGCGCCAAATACAGGCACGGGCGCTGTCTAAGTTACAAGAGCCTAATAACCGCCGTCAATTACAAGATTATTTGGAATTAATTGGGTAATTCGGGTTTGCTGAAAAAGTATTGTGGTGAGGGGAGGTGTCAGGTTTCGGGTGTCAGGTTTCAGGTGAAATGCTTATGAATTAAAGATTTTAGCCAAATAGTTATTTTTCATAAATTGCTCACTTGTATCAATTATTTTTGATTCGTAACTAAGAAATACAGTATTTTTGAAGAAAAAACGTTATTTTTTGCACTTTTTTTAATGCAAATTACGCTTAAAGTCTTTGTTTAATTAGGTTTCTGAGTTATTCAGCAAACCTAATTCGTGAAAAGGGCAAAAGGCAAAGGTAAATTATTCATTTCTTCCCTTTCCTGCTTCCTGTTTGTGATTGAGTCAATAGCTGATAAAATGAAAAAGATTAGTACATTTTGTGATAATCAATACCATACTAAAAAAAAATATTACCAAAATACTATGAGTAAAAAAGAAATAGTTATTTCTCCTTCTATTTTGTCGGCTGATTTCAGTCGTTTAGGGGATGAAATTAAAGCAGTTGACGAAGCTGGTGCGGATTGGATTCATGTGGATGTAATGGACGGGCGCTTTGTACCTAATATTACCATTGGACCTTTAATTGTTAGCGCCATCCGCCCTTATACTAAAAAGCCTTTAGATGTTCATTTAATGATTGTTGAACCTGAAAAATATGTAGAGGATTTCGCTAAGGCTGGAGCAGATATTATTTCTGTTCATGCTGAACATAACGCTTCTCCTCATTTACATCGTACTTTGTGCCAAATTAGAGAACTTGGTAAAATGTCTGGAGTGGTATTAAATCCTTCTACTCCTTTGGAATTGATTGAGTATGTCATCGATGTTTGCGATTTGGTGTTAATTATGAGTGTTAACCCCGGTTTTGGTGGTCAAAGTTTCATTCCGGGTGTTGTGCCTAAAATTAGAGCTTTACGTCAAATGTGTGATGAAAGAGGCTTAGACCCTTGGATTGAGGTTGATGGCGGTTTGAAACCTAGCAACACTTGGCAAGTATTGGAGGCGGGCGCTAATGCCATTGTAGCTGGTTCTGCGGTGTTTAAAGCTCCTGATTATGCGGAAGCTATCCAAGGTATCCGTAATAGTAAACGTCCTCAAAAAGAATTAGTTACTGCTTAATCTTTTTTATTAATTTTATAATCAGCGCTTTTCCCTGCGGTGGAGGGCGCTTCTTTTTTAGCTAAAATCCTAATTAGGGTTTGCTAAATAAATCAAAAGGTAGAATTGTCTTAAGTTCTGGCAATTAGTTATTAAAAGATTATATCTTCGTAATTTACCCACCGTGTAATGAATTACACGGCTCATGGCCCGATCGTTCAATAAATTGAACTAAGATTGTTTTTAATTGATTTGTAAGTGTTCAAGCCGACTTGATGTTAGGTATTAGTAGGTTTGAAAATTACACCTGAAACCTGCAACCTGAAACCTACTCACCTTTGCCCCTTGCCCTTTGCCCTTCATCTAAACAATAATGATTAATTTTTTTATTGAACCTTTATCATTTGGTTTTATTCGTAATGCTTTAATAATGATAGTTTTATTGGGCATTCTCTGTTCTATTACAGGTAGTTTTTTAATCGTACAAAAAATGGGTTTTCTGGGTGAAGTGATTGCCCATGCTGTGTTACCGGGTTTAGCTATTGCTTTTTTTGTGGGCATTGATATTTTTATTGGGGCTTTTATTTCGGGAATGTTTAGCAGTTTAATTATTGCTTGGATTCAAGCCAATTCCAGAGTTAAAGTTGATGTGGCTATGTCTTTAGTTTTTTCTGGTTTCTTTGCCTTGGGTATTTTATTAATTAGTTTATTGAGAAGTAATATTGATTTACACAAATTTTTATTTGGTGATATTTTAGGTGTAACGGGTTTTGATTTATGGCGTACTTTTTTTATTGCTGTAATTATCATTATTTTTACTAAATTATTTTATCCTTATTTACTTTTTTATACTTTTAATCCTCTCGGCGCCCGTGCCGTAGGTTTACCGGTAACATTAATTAATTTAGGCTTAGTATCAGCCATTACTTTAACGATTATTGCCAGTATGCAAGGGGTCGGAGTGGTTTTAGTGGTATCTTTATTAGTAGGTCCTAGTATTACTGCTTATTTATTGGTAAAGGAATTACATCAAATGATGATTCTTGGCAGTATTTTTGGCTCGGTGGGAGGGGCGCTGGGTATTTACTTGAGTTACCATTGGAATGTACCTTCGGGCGCTACTATTGTTTTAGTGATAACAATACAATTTTTATTAGCTTTTTTATTTAGTCCTAGTCAAGGTGTTTTAACAGGATTATGGGCTAAATCTTGGCAATAAGTTAAAAGGGCAAAGGTTTAAAGGCTTAACTTTTTAATTTATAAGGATTTCACCTGAAACCTGACACCAGAAGCCTGACACCTCCCCTCACCAAAATACTTTTTCAGCAACACCTAGTTATTTTTCATAAGTTGCTCATTTGCATCAATAATTTTCGTTTTTAGGTATAGGTAAAATGATGATTATTTTTGTACCTTGTGATGGTTGACTTTCTACTTTTATGGTACCGTGATGATTTTCCACGATAGCCTGAACAATAGCCATGCCTAATCCTGTGCTAGTATTCGTGTTGCGGTGACGGGCGCTGTCTCCTCGATAAAAACGGTCGAAAATATAAGGTAAAATTTCTGATTTAATACCAATGCCGTTATCACTTATTTCTATTTGATAGTAACTTTTTTGCTGTTTTTTAATAGTTTCTAAATTAACTTTAATCAGTTTTTTTATAAAATTTGAATCGTTAGGAAACCCATGAATTAAACTATTACTAATTAAATTACTAAAAAGTCTATTTAATTGTTGCCAATCTCCTTCTAAGTTATACAAAATTTCTTGATTTTTTTCATCTTCAGGTCCTAAAGAAATATTACTTTCAATAATATTTAATTGCAGATTGATTGATTTTTGTTGAGCAATAATTTTTTGTTCTTCTACCACTTCCAACAAAAGAGAATCAAGGGGAATTAATTCAAATTCAGGGGAATTAATTCGGCTATCGGCGCGCGCCAAAAACAACAAATCATTGACTAAATTAGTTAATCTAGCGGTTAAACGATCGATAATTTCTAATTGTTTAGTTTGGGTTTTTTGATCAATATCAGGATAATTTAACAGAGTTTGAACATTAGTTTTGATAGTGGCAATAGGATTGCGCAATTCATGGGAAGCATCGGCAGTAAATTGTTTTAAACTTTGATAAGACTCTTTAACTGGTTCCATGGCTAAACCCGATAAAAACCAACCCATAGCGCCCACCGAACTAATCAAAAAAATAACGGCTATACTAAGATCAATGACTAATTCACGGATGGGCTTAACTACGTCAAAAAGAGGATGAGATACACGCAAATAACCTAAAACATAGCGCCCGATTTCGATACGTTTGGTAACTTGGCGCAAGAGGTAATCGCTAGAAATACGAATAGTTTTCCCTCCGGAGTGAAAGGAAAGGGGTATGGGGAGAGGATTTTCGAGGGTTTGCCACTCTAACTCACCATTTGCATCAAACCACTCTAAATCGATGTGGTCATCTTCTACTTTATTGATAGTATTAGGATGTTGTCGAAAACTAGCATCGAGATTAATTTGATATTTTCCTTCTGCTAAACTCACTTCTTCAATCACCAAAGAAGGTTCAACTATTTCCATAACGTGTTTGAGGGTATCATCAATACGATCAATCAACGTTTTATACACATAGCTATAGATGCCCACTGCAAAAATTATCAACAATACGGCTGTAACGATTGTGTAGTATAAAGCTAGTCTTCGGCGGGTGGCTTGAAACATAGGGATGAATTATGAATTATGAGTTATGAGTTATAATCCTCTTGTCTCCCCATCTCCAAAAAGAATCACACTATTGGTTATTACTTTTTGTTGGGTTTCGTTACTCAACCCAACCTACTTTTTCCTTTTTACTTAAAAAGCGCCCTCCACCGCATTAATTATTAAAAGGATTGGCAATACCACCTCTGGTATAATTAAGAGTCTCACTTTGGGTGGGATTAAGGAAGATTGTTTCCACTGAATTTTGCTCCACCACAAAACCCACACGATGCCCCATGTCATCCTCTTGCACATCCAAATATACCACCTCATCACACACCCGCGCAATTTGCTTCAAGTCATGGGCGCTCATCACAATAGTATATTCATTCTTTAAATCATAGAGTAAATTTTCAATTTCGAGGGTAGAAATAGGATCAAGGGCGCTACAAGGTTCATCCAAGAGTATTACTTGCGGTTGCAGTGCAATGGCGCGCGCCAGACAAAGGCGCTGTTTTTGCCCTCCAGAAAGCATCATGGCGTTTTTGCGTAGTTTGTTTTTCACTTCATGCCATAAACCGACTTTTTGCAAGGCATCTTCCACCACTTCATCTAAATTACCCTCATAGCCGTTGACTTTTAAGCCCATGGCAATATTTTCATAAATCGATGTGGGAAACGGTGTCGGGCGCTGGAATACCATACCCACAGCGCGCCTCAACTGCACCGTATTAACCTGACTACCATAAATATCCTGCCCATTAAAATAAACTTTTCCACTGACATTGATACCTTCTACCAAATCATTAAGACGATTTAAACATCTTAATAACATACTTTTTCCGCAACCAGAGCGCCCGATTATACCTGTAACTTTGTTAGGTTTAATTTCAATATTAGCGCCCACCACCAAAGGGGTACTTTCATGAAAAATAGATACGTTCTCCACATTAATAATACCGTTTAGCTGACTCATAATAACCTCTTGATAAAATATAAATAATAAAAAATTAATCCTGATTACGACTGAAAAATTCTCTGATTAAAACAGAAAATAAATTGATAATGATTAAGATAACTACCAAAATAATCGTCGCCGCCGCCGCTAACTGTTGCACTTCTTCGGTGGGAGTCTTCAACCAGTTAAAAATTTGTACTGGTAAAGTCGTATAACTACTTTGTAAGCCTTCCCATGACAAAGGCGGTAAAAAACGCACGGAGGCAGCGGCACCCACCCCAATCAGCGCTGCCGTTTCCGCCAGCGCCCTTGCCTGTGCCAATAACACTCCCGTGAGGATACCGGGTAAAGCAGAAGGTAAAATCAAACGCATCAAAACTTGCTCTTTCGTCATACCCAAAGCATAACCACTGGCGCGTAATTTTTTACCACTACTTTTGATGGCAGTGCGACTGGCAATGATGAGAGTCGGTAAAATCATCACCGTTAACACCAGCGCCCCTGATAGTATAGTTGTTCCTCCCGTGATAGGACGCAAAAGGCGTACAAATAATTCTAATCCTAACAAACCGTAAAGGATGGAAGGAATTGCCGCCAAATTAGCAATACTAACTTTCAAAAAACGATCTAATTTAGTATTTTTACCGTATTCCTGTAAATATACCGCACTACCAACCCCCAAAGGAATCACCATAATTAAACTGAGGATGAATAGCCATAAACTACCCACCAGCGCACTCAAAATACCAGACTCCTCCGCACGGCGAGACGCAAAACTACTTAAAAAAGTCCAGTTAATTCTACTTAATCCCATTTGTCCCAAATCCCAGAGAAACACGGCAATAAACACCACCCCAAACACCCCAGCCATTAAAGTTAGTAACCCAAATAGACGATTCAGCCATAATCTGACTGGGGGAATATCCGCCATTAAATCAACTGCTGGTTTTGGTAATGGTGAAGGGCGCTGGTATTTACTAACGATGGGCGCTAAGTCTTCAATAATAGCATCATTCCTCGTTACTTTCTGATCCCCGACAACACTTTGATTAATAGAAAATAACCTCTTCTCCGCACGATTTTGCAACCAATAACTAAGACTATTCAAACTAAAAGTAACTACAAATAAAATAAAACCTAAAGTAAAAATTGTTTTAAACAAAATAGAATCAAACTGCACCGTACCCAAACTAACTCTAATAATAAAAGAAGTAATAGTTTCAATTTGATCTAAAGGATTAAAGGTCAAACTTGGCCTTTGTCCAGATGCAATGGTTACAATCATAGTTTCCCCCAGCGCCACGGAAGTGGCTAAAGTGAGAGAAGAAAGAATTGTCGGGAATGACAAAGGTAGCAAAATTTTGCTGACAATTTCAAACTTAGTTAGCCCCAAAGCGTAACCAGAATTGCGCAAGTCATCAGAAACATTAGCTAAAGCATCTTCCGTTAAAGAAGAAATAATTGGCGTAATCAAAATGCCTACGCAAAGCCCAGCACTCAGCGCATTAAAAGTACCCAAATCAGGAAAAAACCAACTTTTTAACAAAGGAGTGAAAAATAATAAAGCAAAATAACCATAGACAACTCCCGGAATACCGCCCAAAGATTCTAACCCAATTTTTAAAACTCGCCTCACATTAGTGGATGCGTATTCAGAAAGATAAATCGCCGCCAAAATGCCTAAAGGTATGGCAACAACTAAGGCGATAACGGTCACTAAAATAGTTCCTGATAGTAAGACAATAATGCCATATTGGGGATCAGTAAAATCAGGCGTCCATTCCCTCTGGGTGAAAAAATCCACCAAAGAAACTACATTAAAAAATGCCCAAGTTTGAGTGAGGAAAATAAATAAAATACCGAAAGTGATTAAAATGGGGACAAAACCCACAAAAACAATTAACCCTTCCAAACCGTATTTCTTGAATATTCCCCAAATGTTAGTTTGGTTGTTTAATTCTGTATTATTCATTGCCTTGCCCCTGATCGATTAAGTTTGCTAAACTGTCCAGAGCTGATTGCGTACCCTGAGAGTTACGTTCTAAACTTTTAACCACAGTCTTATTTTTTTCAGAGGTTTTCAACAAAAACTTAATCTCTGGTTTTAATTGTTGTGCCATGCTGTTAATGGTGCTATTGGCTTCGGCAATTTGCTGACTCAAATTTTTGATTTCTTCGGCAATCATATTAAAAGAAGAAGCCCGACTATCATCAGCAGGTAAACCAGCGGCAATAATCGATGTTTGATGAGATAAATTATCTACTTTTTTACTGATTCTTTGAATTAAGAAAGTACCATGATCGATGCTTTTAAATTTATCCCGAAAACTATCACAAATTTTAGCGATTTCTTCACTAAAGTTAACCATGGAAGTAACACCGCTACCAAGCGCATCAAAGGTGTTTCTACCCTCTTTTGACAATAACATCCCCAATTCCGCAAAACTGCGGTTAAGATTACCAATTCTTTCACTTTTGCGAGAAATTTCTTCCTTACTTTGTTCTAATTTTCGGGTTTGTACTTTTAGTAATTCGTTGCTAGTTCTCAACTCTACTTGCTGTTCTTCTAACTGTTCGGAATATTCTTTTACTTTCTGCTTTTCCTTTTCAATTTTTTGAGCGTAGCGCCGTAAATCTTGTTCTTGTAACACTAATTTTTCATTGATACTAGAAAACATTTGGGCTTGGGCTAAAATTAATACACTTAATTCTAACATTCCCACTTCCAAACCATTTCTTACTACCACAATGGGTCCATAAATTGTTTCTGGAGGGCGCTCTAAAGCAAATTTTACTGCTTCATTAATTTCCGTATCAATATCAATTCTTAATGGTTTTTTATCATAACTGTTATTTAATAACTCAATAGGTCTTTTTGTATAAATATCTCTAGCATATTCTTTACTCATTAACTCAAAAAAATCTCGGCGAGATACTATTCCAAAAATATCATTATTTTTTAGAATAAAAAACCCAGATAAAGTGGGGTTTTCCAATAAATGATTCTCCACCATTCCTGTTAAAACATCTGCATTTACCCGATAATTATCGAAGGGTAACTCCGCTAAAGTTTTTACCTTTTCCGTTAATATAGTAGCCATTGGATGTGTTTAATATAATTGTTACAGTCTATTTAAACCAATTGTAAGGATATTATTAACTTATTTCAAGTATTTTTTTCCTTAACTTTATCTTAACTTTTAAACTATATTTTTTTAACTTAATCTTAATGTAAATATTCTATGCTAAACAGTGTAAAAGAAACTTAATTGCATAGAATAATACAGGAAAAAACACAATGTTTGTGAGTAACTCTAAAAATAAATTTTACTTAGTTTTTCCATTGATATTAGCTGGAGTTTTAGGCAGTTGTGCCAGTAACAATACTACAGCCACTTCGGGCAATAATTCTACGGGGAATAAAACTTCTAGTCTGAGTGGTTCGATTAGTATTGATGGCTCTTCCACGGTTTTCCCTCTCACCGAGATCATGAGTGAGGAATTTCAAAATAGTTACCCTGATGTGAGGATTGCCATAGGTGTATCTGGCACTGGGGGCGGTTTTAAGAAGTTTTGCGCTGGTGAAACGGATATTTCCAATGCTTCTCGTCCCATTAAACCTTCAGAGGCGGAGGAGTGCGCTAAAAATAGTATCAACTTCATTGAAATTCCTGTGGCTTTTGATGCCCTTTCTGTGGTGGTGCATAAGGATAATGATTGGGCTTATTGCTTAACCGCCGCTGAATTGAAAAAGGTTTGGTCACCAGGAGCACAAGGTAAAATTACTAACTGGAATCAAG
This sequence comes from Cyanobacterium sp. T60_A2020_053, assembly GCA_015272165.1. Lineage (NCBI taxonomy): Bacteria > Bacillati > Cyanobacteriota > Cyanophyceae > Chroococcales > Geminocystaceae > Cyanobacterium > Cyanobacterium sp. T60_A2020_053. The sequence goes on along the minus strand of JACYMF010000106.1, from coordinate 48,779 downwards.
TTAGAGATAATTTTCCTGACCAACCTTTAAGTTTATATGCACCGGGTACTGATTCGGGTACTTTTGATTACTTTACGGAAGCTATCAATGGTGACGGAGGGGTTGCTAGGGGAGACGTCACCTCTACGGAAGATGATAACGTTATTGTGCAGGGTGTCAGTGGTGACCTTGGTAGTTTGGGCTATTTCGGTTTAGCCTATTTAGAGGAAAATGTAGACAAGATTCATGGTGTTAATATTGATAATGAAGACCCTAATGATGGCGGTGATGGTTGTGTTGAGCCTACTGTTGCCAATGTGGAACAAGGACTTTATCAGCCTTTAGCTCGTCCTTTATTTATCTATGTTAGTGAATCTGCGTTGGCGCGCGCTGAGGTTCAGGCATTTGCTAACTATTATGCTGATGAAGCTAATGGAGATTTGGTTGCTGAGTCTGGTTATATTACCTTCCCTAGTCCTGTTTATACTAAAGTCAAAGAGCGCCTTGAAACAAAGAAAATGGGTTCAGCATTTTTAGAAATTTCCACCGTCGGTGTTAATCTGCAAGATGTTTTATAAATGAATAATGGATAATTAATTTTCTCTCTTTCTTCCTCTGCCTCCCTTTCCAAAAATTTAGATTTTTGGTTTAATTTGGCAAAAACCCTGATCTTCAAGCGGGAGGAGAGGGGGATAATAGTTTTAAAGAATGAAGAAATAACCTAGTAAAATCGCCACCAGCGCCCCCACCAGTGTATTAATAACATTGACTAACTCATTAGTTAACCAATCGAAATTAGTTTGCAAAGTAGCACCGATAAAACTTTCAATATTGGTAGCGATAAAAGAAGCAATTATTGCGATTACAACTCCCATAGGGGAAATCATGCCTAGAGATAAAGCCACCAGAGAGATTAATATACTAGCAATAATTCCAGCGCCCGTCCCCTCTAAACTAACAGCGCCCTCCGTGCCTCTTTTGACGGGTTGAAAAGTAGTAATCAAAAAAGTATTTTTACCGTAAGCCTTACCCACCTCCGAAGCAGAAGTATCCGATAACTTCGTGGCAAAACTAGCTACATAAGCAAGAATTAATAAAGATTGCCAAGAAGTAGAAACAAATAACACCCCTAAAGCACATAAAGCGCCCACCAGCGCACTCCCCCACACATTTTCAGGGCCTCTCATGCCATCACGCTTTTCCGCAATACCCAGCGCCTCCTTTTCCTGTTTCCCGATGCGCGTTACCGTTGAACCCACGAGGAAATAAAACATCACCACCGTGTAACCTTGCCACCCCAAGCAACCCCAGACAATTATCCCCAAAAACCAAGCATTAAGATAACCCATGACGGTTAATAACTTTTTGGGCAAAATAAACGCCAAAATAATTAAAATGGTATTTAAAATTACGGCGGTTAACCAAGGATTAGACCAATTTATACTATCAAAAATAATCATTTTTTATAAACATCTTGACGATGTCTAATTCTAGTAACTTTAACTAATTTTTGCTCATCATCAATATTAAAAATTATACGATAATCTCCTACTCTAACTCTGTATAGTTGGCTATCCCCTTTCAGTTTTAATACTCCAGAAGTTCGAGGATTTTGTTTCATTTTTTCTAAAATATCACCAATACGCTTTTGCATACTTGAGGGTAAATTTTTAAACTCTTTAACTGTTGATGATTTGAACTTTATTTGATATTCAATCATGTAAATTTTGCTCAGATTCTAATTCTTGCTTTAATTCCTCCCATGAAATTTCTTCTTCATCGTCTCTTTGTTTTGAAACCAGAATATCATAAAAATTTTCCCAAACTTCTCCCCACTGTTCTAAATCGATTAATACAGCTTTTTTGATGCCTTTTTCGTCAATTACAAAATCAATTCCTTGCATATTTTCATCGGAAAGTAAACATTTAACATTATCTTAGCCTAAATATTTTCCCCTGCCCTCTACCTGTCAAAAGGGCAAAGGGCGATAATCTAACTAAGATAACCTAAATTTTTGAGACTATCTAAAACTTTGTTAACACTTTCGTCCAACTCCTCTAAATCAGTCCTACATTCAATTTCAGGGGTGAGGGGCGCTTCATAAGGATCACTAATTCCCGTAAACATCTTGATTTCCCCGGCGCGCGCCTTTTTATACAAACCCTTAACGTCTCTCTCCTCACAAGTAGCTAAAGGTGCATTAACAAACACTTCCACAAAATTACCGATTTTTTCCCTCACTTCCTCTCTAACCGCACGATAAGGAGAAATGGCAGAGACAATGACAATCACATTATTACGGGTTAAAAGATTCGAGACAAAACCGATACGGCGGATATTTTCGTCTCTGTCTTCCTTACTAAAACCCAATCCTTTAGTTAAATTAGTGCGCACGATGTCGCCGTCAAGCACTTCTAATTTATAACCAGCATCTTTCAGTTTTTGGGCTACCACTTGGCTAATGGTGGTTTTTCCCGCACCACTTAACCCCGTAAACCAAATTGTTACGCCTTTATGCTCCATTATATTTATACTTTTTATTTATAATCAATTTTTTGCTTAAAATATTGTACTCTCAAAACGGCAAAGGGCAAAGGTAAATTTAAAGATAGCTTGGATTGCCATTAAATTTGCTCACCTCTGAAAAGACGAGGTTTAGGTCTATTTTCCATTACAAAAAGTGCTATAAATTGACCTTTTTCTCTAAAAATATCCTCTTTCCTACACCATTACCAAAAATAATTGATATAGATTAACAGTTGATGCACTGTAAACGTATCACTTAATGCCATTTATTTTAAAGCATTTTAACCTTTGCCCTTTGCCCCTTGCCCTTTACCTGATTTTTGACTTAGATCACTAAAATTAAGCCAAATTATTGTAAATTACTAATATAGCGTTTAACAAAGCAAACAATATAAATTAATTTTGATCAACATATAATTAATTTTAAGGATTAAAGAACAAAGGAGTTTAGTTCATTGGAAAACCAAAAAGAAAGAATATTAGTAGTTGATGATGAAGCCAGTATTAGACGGATTCTCGAAACCCGTTTATCCATGATTGGTTATGACGTAGTCACCGCCGCCGATGGGGAAGATGCCATTGCTACTTTTCATGAAACCCAACCTGATTTAGTGGTGTTAGATGTCATGATGCCCAAATTAGATGGTTATGGTGTCTGTCAGGAATTACGCAAAGAATCAGATATTCCTATCATCATGTTAACCGCTCTGGGTGATGTAGCTGATCGTATTACGGGTTTGGAGTTAGGCGCTGATGATTATGTGGTTAAACCCTTTTCCCCCAAAGAATTAGAAGCGAGAATTAGGTCAGTTTTAAGACGTGTGGATAAGGAGGGGGGCGCTGGAATACCTAGTTCTGGGGTGATTTCTGTTAACGCCATCCGTATCGATACCAACAAAAGACAGGTTTATAAAGGAGATCAACGCATTCGCTTGACAGGGATGGAGTTTAGCCTATTAGAATTATTAGTGAGCAAATCTGGCGATGCCTTTTCACGCTCCGAAATATTACAAGAAGTATGGGGTTATACCCCTGAGCGTCATGTGGATACTAGAGTGGTGGATGTCCATGTTTCCCGTTTGCGCGCTAAATTGGAGGAGGACCCTAGTAATCCTGAATTAATCCTCACCGCTAGAGGTACAGGATATTTATTTCAGCGTATCCTAGAACCGGGAGAAAAAAGAGTTCCCACTAATTAAAATATTATGTAGGTTGGGTTGAGCAGACGAAACCCAACACATTATTAACTTAATAATCTTTTTGTATGACAAAGAGTAAAAAATCAGACACCAATCAATTATTAAAAAACTTACCCTTAATCGCTGGAATATTAGGGGGAACTTTATTAATGATTAATCGATTAGTTACTCCCACTCTTTTAGACTCTCAAGCGCGCTCCGACGCTCTCGGTATCTTATTATGTGCGATGTTACTTCTGACTAGCATTTTAGCTAGAGAGATTAATTCAGTTCCTCCTCAGAGTGTAATTTTAAACGGGGAAGAAGGCTTTGAATTGGAGCAAAATTTATCAGAATCATTGAAAACTGAATTAGCTTGGGCTAGTCATTTAATTATTAATAATACAGTAACTAAATCTATTATTATTTTTTATCAAGGTAAAACTTTACTAAGAAGAGGTATTTTAAGTAATAAAAAAGAAATAAAATTAGGAGCAATTACTGAAAGAGTAATTAAGACTCAGAAGCCAGTTTATTTAGTGGATTTAAAACACTATCCGGGTAAAGTAGAATTTGATTATTTTCCTGATAATATTCAAGGTTTAATTTGTTTACCATTAAATCATGATGGAGTGATGATGATGGCAACTAATATCCCTCGCAGTTATAGCAAACAGGATGAAAATTGGTTGGCTGGTATTAGCTCTAAAATTGCTTTAACGTTAGATGAAAAATATCCTGAGAAATAAAGTTTTCATTGGCATTATATCAAGTTCGTTTGATCACCTATAAATAGATAAATTAAAAACAATCTTAGTTCAATTTATTGAACGAAATACTGTTAGCCGTGTAATTCATTACACGGTGGGTAAATTGCGAAGATATAATCTATTTGTAACGAAGCACTCAACTGCTCTCCTACCTTATAAATTATGATAGAGTAAAAAATAAAATATCGACAAAATAGCTAATGAGTGAAGATAATCAAACTATAGCCCTTCCTAGTATTGAAAGTGCCATCGCTTTGGCTGGTAGTAATGAAGAAAATTTAAAATATATTGCTAGGATGACGGGCGCTGGATTATCTTTACAAGGGCAAGAAGTAGCAGTTTATGGTAAAACCAACGCCGTTAAGCGTAGTTTAGCTATTATCAGCGCCCTTCAAACTTACTGGCAAGAGGGTAAACCAATTACAGAGCCTGATATTCTCACCGCCTTCCATGCCCTCAATACCGATCAAATGGGCGAATATCAAACCATACAACAAGAAGTATTAGCGCGCACCCGTAACGGCGAATCTATCCGAGCTAAAACCTTCAAACAAAAACAGTACATTAAAACTATTCAAACCCATGATATAACCTTTGGGATCGGTCCAGCTGGTACAGGAAAAACTTTTCTCGCCGCCGTTTTAGCCGCACAAGCCCTACTCCAAAATCAGTGTGAGAGATTAATTTTAACACGCCCTGCCGTAGAAGCAGGAGAAAAACTAGGCTTTTTACCCGGTGACTTACAACAAAAAGTTGATCCCTTTTTGCGCCCCCTTTATGATGCCTTATATGAATTTATCGATCCCGTCAAAATTCCCGAATTGATGGAAAAAGGCAAAATTGAAGTAGCGCCCCTCGCCTACATGAGAGGTAGAACTTTAAGTAACGCTTTTGTTATCGTGGATGAAGCCCAAAATACCACCCCAGCACAACTAAAAATGGTCTTAACCCGTCTTGGTTTTGGCTCAAAAATGGTAGTAACAGGAGATGTCACCCAAACCGACTTACCCACCAATCAAAAATCAGGCTTAATCGTTGCCAGTCACATTCTCAAAAATGTCGAAGGCATTGGTTTTTGCTACCTAACCCAAGCCGACGTTATTCGCCATCCCCTCGTCCAAAAAATTGTCTCTGCCTATGAAAATAATCATAATTAGGGTTTGCTGAAAAAGTATTTTGGTTAGGGGAGGTGTCAGGCTTCAGGTGTCAGGTTTCAGGTGAAATTCTTATAAATTAAAAAAATCTTCTCCCTTCCTCCCCTTACTAACCAAAACGTTTGCATTCTCAAAAATCCTAGTTTCTCAAACTAATCAATTATTAGAAAATATTACTCCCCTCTCCTGTGGGAGAGGGGTTGGGGAGAGGGCAAAGTATTTTGAGATCAACGAAAAAAAATTTACTACTACTCAAAGAGAGATTTAAGGGAGTAAAACTGTTGTATCTGATAAAATTTTAAGTATTTTTAGTTAATTTTAATAGTTTATTTCATGAAAACAAAAACAAATGTTACAAACAGAAAATAAAGATAAAATAATAATAGATAAAACAAAATTTTCAGCGCCCGAAGCCGAATTAATAAACCTAATAATTAACAAAGATACTGAACCCCTCAAACAAAAAAATGACTACTATCAACAAACATTATTACCAATCATTGAGAACCTAAAAAAAGCATCAAAATTTCCGAATCCAGAGAATCAAACAGCGCCCCTCATCGGTGTCTGGCTTCCCCTGTGGACAACAATTCCCTTTGTGGACATTATACCCGGTCGTATTGGCAATCAATCCTATCAAATATTTAACGAAAATTATTATGCTAATATAGCTCGATATTTACCAGTAAATGGCATTAATTTTCTCAAAAAAATATTTTCCCCAGCTTATGACTTAATGATCATTCAAAAATATTACATTGAAAATCAACAATGGGTAATTGAAAATATTGCCGTCAATCAAAAAATATCGTTAGCAAACTTATCATCATTTAACCAAGAAAAAGCAGAAAAATGGTTTAACAAAACCCTTAAAAATTTGGATAAAAAAAACAAACTTAATCCCGAATCAGTACAAGTAAAAGAAAATAGATTTAATAAAAAATGGTACAAAAAACTACAAACAACAGCCCAAGCTAAACCATATTTTGAACATATTTATATGAGCGACAACTTAAGAATAGTTAAAACTTATCGAGAAAAAAATCAACGACCATCCTATACAATAGCTATTAGAATTAGTTAACAACAATAATAGAAAATGCCTAATATAGTTGAAATCGCTGTTAATAACGATAACTTCAAAACCCTTGTGACAGCCGTGCAGGTTGCCGACTTAGTGGAAGTATTAAAAAGTCCCGGACCTTTTACCGTATTTGCCCCCACTGATGAAGCATTTGCCAAACTTCCCCCCGGCACCATACAAACTTTAGTACAAAATCCTCCCCAATTAGCTCGGATTTTAACCTATCATGTGGTATCAGGAAAATTATTTAAAGCAGACTTAGAAAAACTTGATCAAGTGGAATCTGTAGAAGGTTCTCCCATTACTATTGATTGTAATGATGAAAGTTTTGAGGTAAAAAATGCCACCGTTATCGCCAGTGACATTGAAGCAGATAATGGCGTTATTCACGTTATCGATAATGTTATTTTAATGGGCTAATGGAGCGATACTTGTTAGCCGTTTAATTCATAACACCGTGAATAAATCATCAATTTACAAAAAAAGACAGTTAGTCAAAGAAAAATAGTGATTAGAATAAAAGAGAATGTAATTCCTCACTTCTATAACTATGGACTTTCTTTCAAACACGCTAGTTTTATCAAGAATGCAATTTGCCTTCACTGCAATTTTTCATATGCTGTGGCCCGTATTAACTACGGGCATGGCAATTTATTTAGTAATTGTGGAAGGATTATGGCTAAAAACTAAAAATCCAGATTACTACTACCACGCTCGTTTTTGGGCTAAATTGTATGTGCTAAACTTCGGCATTGGCGTGGCTTCTGGCTCACCCATGGCATTTCAATTCGGCACTAACTGGGCGCCCTTCTCCGAGTCAGTAGGAGACTTTTTTGGTAGTATTCTTGGTTTTGAAGCAACCATGGCATTCATGCTAGAAGCTGGTTTCTTGGGCATCATGCTATTCGGTTGGGAAAGGGTAAACCCCGTTATCCACTACATGGCGACTATTTTAGTAGCAGTTGGGGCAAACCTTTCTACTTTTTGGATTCTGATCGCCAATTCTTGGATGCAAACCCCTGCCGGTGGTGAATTTGTGGAAGGAAAATTTGTGGTAAGTAACTATTTTGAAGGGATGTTAAACCCTTTCATGGTGAAAAGTGTTTCCCATATGTTTTTGGCTACCCTTGAAACTTCCTTATTCGTGATTGGAGGCATTAGTGCTTGGTATTTACTCAAAAAACATCATCAGGCTTTTTTTACTCGCTCCCTTAAAATTGTGTTAGTAATAGCCATCGCCATTACCCCCTTACAAGTCTATGTCGGGCATCTAAGCGCCGAGCAAGTATATCACTATCAACCCACCAAATTAGCTGCCATGGAAGCGTTGTGGGATACGGTACCAGCAGGGGAGAAAGCAGATTGGAGTCTTTTGGCTTCCCCAAATAATCAAACAGAAAGTAACAACTGGGAAATCAAAGTACCCAATGCCCTAAGTTATATCTTAGAATTTAAACCCCGTCTCAGTGAGCCTGTCATGGGTTTAAAAGAGTGGAAACCTGAAGATCGTCCCTCCATGGTAGGTTTAGTATATTATGCGTTTCGTCTCATGAGTGGCATTGCTTTTTTGTTTGTGGGCATCATGGCAGTGTCAGTAATTCAATGGATTAGGGGCAAATTCACCCCCGAAAATTTAGCTAATCAAAAACTATTAATGTGGGCATGGGTATTCAGCGCCCCTACTGGTTATTTAGCGGTAGAATCAGGGTGGATCGTGCGCTGTGTAGGCCGACAACCTTGGGTAGTATATGGGCAAATTCGCACCGCCGATGCCGTATCTAATTTACCATCAGGAAATGTGCTAACCTCTTTAAGCATTTTTCTAGTTATCTATACCTTACTTTTCTTTTCTGCCTTATATTTCGGCAGTCGCATCATCAGAAAAGGACCTGATTTTGATTTGCCTTTGCCGGGCGCTACAGAAAAAGTAACACCTTTAGAAGTAAATCCAGCTAAACATATTCCTAATAGTCGCCCTATTAATTAACGGCTAAGGGATAAACTTCTGTAAAAAGTAGCCTTTTTTGACTGTATTTCGGGCTTCTAGCCCGATTACATCAAGTCTGTTTGATCAGCCGAAGGCTGCCGCTGCGCGATCACTTACAAATTAGTAATATCAGTATCTTAGTTCAATTTATTGAACGTAAACCTATTGGTTCCGTGTAATTCATTACACGGTGGGTAAAGTGCGAAGAGCTAATCTATTTGTAACTAATTATCCGAACTTGATATTACTAAAAATATTGGATAGTTACGTTTCAAGTATCAACTAACAACAATTATCGATTAATTGCGAGGAATTTTGTAATGGAATCATTAGACTATTTACTGCCCCTAGTGTGGTTTGCCATTTTGGCGTTATTTTTGTTCATGTATGTGATGTTAGATGGTTTTGATTTGGGGGTAGGCATTCTTTCCCTAACTTCTTCTACTGAGGAGAGGAGGGGAATATTAATGACAAGTTTAAGTAACGTTTGGGATGCTAATGCCACTTGGTTAATTTTGATGGGGGGTAGTTTATTTGGGGCTTTTCCCCTTGCCTATGCCACTATTTTAAGCTCTCTTTATATTCCTATTATGATGATGGTAATGGGGTTAGTATTTCGCACGGTAGCATTTGAGTTTCGAGAAAATTCTGACCAAAAGTTTTTTTGGAATTTAGCGTTTGGCATTGGTAGTTTAGTTGCAACTATAGGGCAAGGTTTTGCCCTTGCTGGTGTAATCGAAGGAATCCATGTGGATGAAACAGGGCATTTTATCGGCTCAACTTGGGATTGGTTTAACTGGCGTAGTGTGGTGATTGCCTTAACCTTAATCCAAGGTTATGTTTTGATTGGCTCTTGTTATCTGATTATGAAAACTTCTGGTAGTTTACAGCAAACCCATTATAAAACTGCTAAACTTGCCTCGATTACTACCTTACTAGGTGCTATTGCCATTACTACAGTAACCCCAATTTTTTCTATCTTTGCACGAAATCGACTATTTGAAGAACCTTTTATTTATATTTTCAGTGCTATTCCCATCATTGGATTAGGTTTAGTTGTTTTGTTATTTATTAGCCTAAACAAAAAGCAAGAAAGAACTCCTTTTATTCTTACTATCCTAATTTTCTTGTTAACTTTTGTGGGTTTAGCTTTGGTAGTTTTTCCCTATATTATTCCCCCTAGTATTACCATATATCAAGCGGCCGCATCTCCTAGTTCTTTGGTATTTATGTTAGTGTTTATTGGATTTTTAATCCCTATTATGTTGTTTTATAACATTTATAATTATTTTGTATTTCGAGGAAAAGTTACGGCAGAATAATTATAGACATCGACCATATTTCGGGCTTCTCGCCCGAATATCACACTGTGGGGGAATCACGACATTATTTTAATCGGTCGAGAATATGAGGATAAGCTAGGATAATACTGTCAATCTATACAAGAGTTAGGAAAAATGAGCGCCCCTGAAAACAAACCCGAAAACTTCTTACAAAAAGCCTTATATCTAGGTATTGGTATTGCTGGTTATGCTGCCGAAAAAGCGGGAGACACCCTAGAGGAGGTGCGCAAAAATGCGGAGAGAGTTATCAATAATCCTAATTTTGCTCAAGAAATCCAGCAAATGGCAGATGATATGGTGAATAAAGGCAAAATGACAACGGAAGAAGCTCGAAAATTTGTTGATGAAACCATTAACCAAGCTAAAGCAAAACAAAATAATACGGTAAAGGAAGAAAAAGAGTCATCTCAACCCCGCACCATTGAAATTATCTGCGATGAGGATGAGTAAGTAGGGGTTGCTGAAAAAGTATTTTGGTGAGGGGAGGTGTCAGGCTTCGGGTGTCAGGTTTCAGGTGAAATGCTTATAAATTTAAGACTTTAGCCAAATAGTTATTTTTCATAAATTGCTCATTTGTATCAATTATTTTTGATTGGCATGGAAAAATACAGTATTTTTAGAGAAAAAAGTCAATTTATGACACTTTTTGTTATGTAGAATAGACTTTAAACTTTTATTTGACAAGGGTTTTGATTTATTCAGCACACCCTAATCATGAATTATAAATTATTAAAGTCGTTGCGCTTTTGACCAGTGTTATAATTTCTTGGAAGGAAACATTTAACAAAAAATATTATGGATTGGGAATTATTAAGCCTAACCTTTGTCACCGTATTTGTCGCAGAAATAGGCGATAAAAGCCAGTTAGCTGCCATCGCCCTCAGTGGTGGTTCAAAATCACCTCAAGCCGTCTTTTTTGGTTCAATCGTTGCCCTAATTCTAGCTAGTTTCTTGGGAGTAATTGCTGGAGTTGCCATCGGTGAATTTTTACCAGTAAAATTACTCAAAGGATTAGCTGCCATTGGTTTTATTTTAATTGCTCTCAATAATATTTGGGATGAGTGATCGGGCTAGAAGCCCGATATACGGTGTTTGTTTAAGTTAACCAACCTTTTAAACGTCTAGCAACTTGAGGTCTTCTAAGTTTACGCATTGCTTTAGTTTGGATTTGGCGCACTCTCTCCCTCGACAGATCAAAAATTTGTCCCACTTCTTCTAAGGTATGGGGTTTAGAACTAGCTAAACCATAGCGCAAAACAATTACTTCCTTTTCTCTTTCACTTAAAACGTCGGTTAACACAGAAACGATTTCTTGGTGCATCATCGCTTCATTTATTTTTTCTTCAGGCAGTAGTAAGTTTGTGTCCTCCAGTAATTCTAATAATTCGGTGTCTTCTCCTTTCCCCACTCGATGATTAAGTGATAAAGATTGTCTTTTTAGTTGCAATAGCTGATGTAAACCCTGTTGATTGATGCCCATTTCGTCCGCTAATTCGGTTTCGGTGGGGTTGCGCTGTAAGTCTTGTTTTAATTCCCGTTGAGCTTTTTTGAGTTTATTTAGTTTTTCAACGATATGAATGGGTAAACGAATGGTGCGAGAGTCATTGGCGATGGTGCGAGTGATAGCTTGACGAATCCACCAATAGGCGTAGGTAGAAAATTTATAGCCTTTGTTGGGGTCGAATTTTTCGGCGGCGCGATTTAAGCCAATAGCGCCCTCCTGAATCAAATCCAAGAAAGGCACACCACGATTAAGATAACGTTTGGCAATGGATACTACTAAACGCAGGTTAGAGCGAATCATTTTACGTTTGGCAACTCTTCCTTTATACAAGCGATTGTCTAATTGACGCTCATTTTCTAAGCCCATCACTTGAGCTAGTTCTTTTTTACTAGGAGTGCGCTGTAATTGATGATGTAACAACTGTTGTTTTTCTTCGCATTCCATTAAAAATTTAACAGCATAGGCGAGATCAATTTCTTCTGAGGCACTGAGGAGGGGGTAGCGCGCCATTTCTTTGAAAAAAGAACCTACAGAATCTTCTGCTTTGGGGCTATTTCCCCTTGATTTTTTCGCATCGATTTCGTCAGTGTATTCGGCAATGATTTCTGTCAAATCTCGGTCTGTTTCTGTGTTGATTGCTTCATTATGGAGGTGAAGGGCGCTGATTAACTGATTCATTTTGATTACTCCTCTTTTTAACGCAGTCCCGTTGTTTTGAGACAATATTTAATAAATCACTTATTCTTAACTAAATTTGTGACCTGCAATACTAAATTTGCCCACAATCAAACGAGATTAATAGTTGACTTCTAATGTAGCTAATGAATGTCACTTTTGACCATGAATAAGAATTTCTTTTTATATTTTTTTTATATTTCCCTTATTTTGGCTTTTCAATTTAGTTTTTTAGGAAGAAAATAGAAAGGGAGAGTTGCGTTAATTTCAAGATGCTTCAACTCAATATCTAGTAAAATAATATTACTTTCTTTTACCTCTTTCTCGACAAAATCTTCATAAGAAGGTTCTAATTTTAACTTTCCTAAACTGTATTTAATAGACATTTCCCAAAGACTTGCCACACTAAGATAGCTAAAATTGCTCTCATTTTCGATCACATCTTTAAGATTATTGCTCAATCGAGGATTGTCATTAACAAACCAAAGAAATATATGTGTATCTAATAAAAAGTTCATTACATATATTCCATAAAATCTTCTAGTGGTTGATCAAAGTCGTCACTCATCCATACTTTTCCTTCAGCACTTCCTCGCTTTAATAGCCGTTTAATCGGAGAGATTTTAGCTATGGGTTGATTATTTTGAGTAATAACGATTTCTTCTCCTTGAATAGCCAAATCAAGAAGTTTTGATAGATTAGATTTCGCTTCAATTATGTCTAATTTATTCATTTCAAAATTTTAACAAGAAGATTTTTAGTAACTTTAGTTTAATCTAATTTATTGGACTATGCCTACTTAGAGTTTGCGAATGAGAATAAAAAATAACAATTATTAAGGTTTTCTGCATATTACAAGGGTCAAAAAATAGGCATAAACAACGCTGTTTGAACAAAAATAGCCTTAAAAAGGCAAAGGGTAAAGGAGATATGTAATAATCTATAATTTATAATTCATAATTAATGCTTGTAAACGTTGATGTAAGATAGTTTGACCAAACTTTTTAATGGTTTCATCCCTTAAAAAGCGCCCGTCACACCTAACATCATGACCCTGTAATATCTCCATACAGGCTTGTGCTACAGCATCTACATCACGATGGGGAACTTGCCACCCCAAACGTCCATTCTGTAAAGGGTCTGACGAACCATCATCATCACCACTGAGAACGGGCTTTCCGCAACACATTGCCTCTAAGTAAACAATGCCAAAACCTTCTTGGGAGGGCATAATATAAGCATCACAGACTTGATAATGAGCCACTAATTCATCATTGGGGATAAATCCTGCAAAAATCACCTGTTTTTCTACCCCCAAATCCTTTGCCAGTTGGGCTAAACGGGGTTGGTCATTTCCTCTACCCACCACCAAATATACTACATCGGGAAATACTGCTAAAATCTGCGGTAGCGCCCGAATGGTGACATCGACACCTTTGTAAATATCAGTAGCCCACAAGCGCGCTACGGTTAATAAAACTCGCTGATTAGTTAATTGATATTTTGCTAATAATTGCGGTGGTTTGGGTTGTATGGTAAATTTTTCCTCATCCACTACACAGGGCAAAAGGCGAAATTTATCGGCATTAAGTTGATTATGTAAAGCGGTGAGACGGGCGCTGTAATTGCTAATTGTCCAAATGGCTTGGGCTTCTTCTAAGGCTTGTCGTTCATTTGTACTAACTTGTTTCCATACTTCTTTACCATAGGTTAAAACTGTGTAGGGAATCTGCAAAGTATTGCATAGTAAACCAGTGAGATTAGCTAATTTAATATGGGTGCAATACACATGGGAAGGGCGCTGGAAAATTAAGTATTGTAACAACGCTCTTGTAAAATTTAAGCGTCCAATAATTGGGGATTGGTGGGCAAAACAACGAAATTTTAAACCAGCAAAAGAGTTATGATTTTCTGGTGTAAATTTATCTCTTAAAACCCATACTTCCCCGTGATAGTTTAATTTGCTATAAGCATGAAAGACATCCTGTAAATAGGACTGTATTCCCCCTTCTTGTAAAAAAACTTCTAGGCATAAAAATAAATGATCTCTCTTTTTTGACATGATTCTATTAGTTTGTAATATAATTTTATTATTGGGCTTTAAGTATAATAAATCACTCTGTGATTAATCTATATTTATATATAAATCAACAATATTTATAAGATTTTAAAACAAAGGTAAATATGTTATAATAGCGGTAGATTAAAAAGTAAGAGGGCAAAATCATTATGAAAAAGATTTTAGCAGTAGTAGGTAGTATCGCCCTAAGTTTCAGCGCCCTTCACCCCGTCACAGCAGGAAATATAGAGCAAGTGAAGCAATTAATAGAAACTAATCAATGTATGGGCTGTGACTTAAAAGGAGCAGATTTAAGCGGTGCGCACCTCATCGGTGCAGATTTAAGAAATGCAGATTTACGAGGTGCTAATTTGCAAGGTGCTAACCTCGAAGGGGCAGATTTAGATGGTGCGAGTTTAAGAAATGCAGATTTACACGAGGCTTTCTTAACTAACGCCACCATGAATGATGTTAATTTGAGGGGCGCTGATTTGAGTTATGCCATTCTTTACGATGTGCAAATCGATGACGCAATTTTAGATAATATTAATATTGAATCGGCTACCATTTATAATACTAAAATTGGCGTTGGTGGAGAATACTAATAACAATTGATAATGGAAGGAATGCAGAATGTAGAATAGACCTCTCCAGAAATACAGGCAAGATGCCTGTTTCACCGTGTAGAAGTAATTGTTTTCTAAATTCTAAATTTTTTCTCCCCTTTGCCCTTTGCCCTTTATTAAAACTATGGAATTATTAACACCAGAAGAAATAAGCTATTATCAAGAACAGTTAGCCGATTGTGCAATAGGGTTGAGGGCGCTGGAAATGATCGCCGATGGTGAGGGTGATTTAGAAGACTCTGCCACCACTATGGCTTTAGCCATAGGGCAAACTCCAGATCGCATTGATTGGCTAGATGGTTTAGCCAAACGTTGTCGTGTCGCTCTGTGTCGTGAGGAATTAAGAGCAGATTTACAAGATAACTACATTGAGGCTACAGTTAAGTATCTTCTTGAGTTGAAAATTTGTCCACCGTTGTTGGTGACTCCAGTGGTGATTTATGCAGTCAAAAAAGGCATTGATGATTTTTGTGAACCTCTCACTTATAAATTGAGATAATTTAGAGTTCATGAACTATAGTATTTTTCATCATAATGAGGTACTTTTTTTAAATTGCCTCTTGCCTTTCAACAAAAATTTTTGTACCTCACCAAAACGGGAATTGCTATAAATAATTGCTCAGTTAATAAAAAGTATCATCCTGTCTTCCTTTCTACCCTTTCCACTGTGTGCAAAACAAATCAATTTCGATACTGACATGGAAAAAGCGCCCTCCACCAAGGAGAGAAAAACTGAGAATGTGATAAAATAAGGTTAATTTCGTGACTTATAACCTATGACCATTCAAGAACGTATTGTCCCTACAAATCTAACCAGTGAAATGTCCAACTCTTATTTAGAGTATGCCATGAGTGTCATCGTGGGACGGGCGCTACCAGATGCTAGGGACGGTTTAAAACCAGTGCATCGCCGTATTCTCTACGCCATGTATGAACTAGGACTCATCCCAGAGCGCCCTTTCCGTAAATGTGCGAGGGTAGTAGGGGAAGTATTAGGTAAATACCACCCCCACGGTGATACGGCGGTATATGATGCGCTGGTGAGAATGGCTCAAGATTTTTCCATGCGTGACCCTCTAATCAATGGTCATGGCAACTTCGGTAGTGTGGATAACGATCCGCCGGCAGCCATGCGTTATACTGAATGTCGTTTGCAATCCCTCGCTACCAACGGCTTATTACGAGACATTGAAGCGGAAACAGTGGATTGGATTGATAACTTTGACGGATCGCAACAAGAACCCGTTGTATTACCAGCGCGCATCCCTCAGTTACTATTAAATGGGACTACCGGCATCGCTGTGGGTATGGCTACCAATATTCCTCCCCACAATTTAGGGGAATTGATCGATGGCACTATCGCCATGATTCATAACCCAGATTTGACCGATGTGGAATTGATGCAATACATCCCCGGTCCTGATTTTCCCACTGGAGGGCAAATTCTCGGACGACAAGGTATTAAAGATGCCTATACAACCGGGCGCGGTTCCATCACTATGCGTGGTGTAGCTAATATTGAAACAGTATCAGCGAGAGGGCGACAAGACAAAGAAGCGATTATCGTCACCGAGTTACCCTATCAAACCAATAAGGCCGCCCTCATTGAAAAAATTGCCGAGTTGGTTAATGATAAAAAAATTGACGGTATTTCCGATATTCGAGATGAAAGCGATCGCACCGGGATGCGTATTGTCATTGAATTGAAACGGGATGCTTACGCCAAAGTAGTTTTAAATAACCTCTACAAACAAACAGGCATTCAAAGTAATTTTGGGGCAAATATGTTGGCATTGGTGGGCAATGAGCCTCAATTACTCACTTTAAGCAAATTTTTATCAGTTTTCCTCGAATTTCGAGTGGAAGCCATCACCAGACGCACCCGTTATCTACTCAGAAAAGCAGAAGAAAGAGATCATATTTTACAAGGTCTTTTAATTGCTTTAGGAAATCTCGATGAAGTAATTAGACTGATTAGGGGCGCTGCGGATTCTGCTACGGCAAAACAGCAATTAGTGACAGATTTATCTTTATCTGAATTTCAAGCGGATGCAATTTTGCAAATGCAATTAAGAAGATTAACGGCTTTAGAAGCAGAAAAAATCGAAGCCGAGCATCAAGACTTGATGACCCAAATTACCGACTATCAAGACATTTTAGCCCGTCGGGAACGCATTAACGCCATTATCGAAGAGGAATTAACCGAAATTCGTAATATTCACGCTACCCCCAGACGCACGGAGATTATTCAAGGGGATGGTGATTTAGTTGATATTGATTTAATTGCCAATGAACAAGTAGCAATTATTTTAACTCAACAAGGTTATTTGAAAAAAATGCTCGTTAATACCTTTGAGGCTCAAAACCGCGCCACCAGAGGTAAAGCAGGGGCAAAAATGAAAGATGATGATCTCGTAGAACATTTTTTGACGGGATGTGAACATGATACCATTCTATTTTTTAGTGATCGTGGGGTAGTTTATGCCCTGAGCGCGTACCAAATCCCTTCAAGTTCTCGCACCGCAAGGGGTGTACCGATTATTTCTCAATTACCCATTTCTGCCTCAGAAAAAATTACTTCCATTGTGGCAGTGAGTGAATTTACCGATAATCAATACTTGGTAATGTTGACTAAGCAGGGTTTAATTAAGAAAACTGCCCTTTCTGCTTTTGCCCATATTCGCAGTAACGGTTTAATTGCCATTGGTTTAAATGATGAAGACGAATTGCGCTGGGTAAGGTTAGCGACGGCGGAAGATAGTGTTTTAATTGGTTCTCGGCGCGGTATGGCAATCCATTTCTATGCGGATAACAACCAACTAAGACCCCTTGGACGTACGGCAAAGGGTGTTAAATCCATGAAATTACGTTCAGGAGATCAGATTATTAGTATGGATATTCTTCCTTCTCAAATTGTAGCACAGATTCAGGAAGCTGAGGAAAATGAGGTAGATGATGATAACGAAGAAGAGTTAAGCCAAGATTCGGCGAAGGATGCTCCTTGGGCTTTGGCGGTAACTAGCAGTGGTTATGGTAAAAGAGTGCCAGTGTCTCAGTTTAGGCTACAGAGGCGCGCTGGGTTGGGTTTAAAAGCGATTCGTTTCCGTAAGTCTAATGAAGAATTAGCGGCGCTACACATTGTTAATGGTGATGATGAGTTCATGATTATTACCACCCGTGGTATCATCATTCGCTGTGATGTTAATGCGGTTTCTCTCCAATCTCGTAATGCTAGTGGGGTGAAGGTGCAGAAACTTGATGGTGATGATGCTATTGCTGGGATTGCCCTTGTGCCTCCAATGGTTGAGGATGAGGAGGAGGGCGCTGAAAATTGAGAATGATGAGGTTTTACTATCCCTGTGTCATAAATAGGTGAAGGGAAAAGGGCAAGGGGCATAAACCCCTTGTTGTCATAGCTTCGAGAAAAATAAAAATCACAATTAATTTTGATTACCTACTTAATATCTGCTGAGTAATATCAAGAGTTCGGATAATTAGTTACAAATAGATTATATCTTCGCAATTTACCCACCGTGTAATGAATTACACGGCTAATGGCCCGATCGTTCAATAAATTGAACTAAGATTATTTTTAATTAATTTGTAAGTGACCAAGCAGACTTGATATAAATCAAAACTCTTATCAAATAAAGATTTTAAGCACAATAAAACTCAAAAAAAGTGCTAAACATAGTTCTCTTTCTCTAAAATACCGTATTTCTTTCTTTTCTATCAAAAATTATTGATACAAATTAGCAATTTATAAAAAGTCACTGTTTGGCGAAGGTTTTTAATTTATAAGCATTTCACCTGATGCCTGACACCCGAAACCTGACACCTTCCCTCACCAAAATTTAAACTATTCATTACCTGTTATTAACTTTGGTCTTTTATGCTAGTGGTTAAACTCATGTAATCCAGCGCACACCACCATGTTAGTTAGTTATCCTAGTAAACAGCATTTAAACACAAGAATCCAACCGGGTGAAAGAAAGTTGCATTTTTATAGTAAAGGAGAAGAAATCCCTCTTTTAACCCAAGGAGTTTGGCAGGTTAGTAGAGGTTTTGTACAGTTAATGAAAATGGATAGCGAAGGGGAGGAAACTTGGCTGGGGTGGGCACATACAGATCATTTTTTTGGGCTTTGGTTAACTTCTTTGGATAATTTTCAGGCAAGGGCTCACGGTGACGTTTATTTACAATGGTATAGTCTCAAAGAAATTGAAAATTCTCCCGAAATTGCTCAGTTAGTTTTAAATCAAACCATCTCTCGCCTTCGTCAAACGGAAGAGTTAGTGGCTATTGCTGGTTTAAGAAGAGTGGAAGATAAATTAATTTCTTTGCTAAAATTATTGGCTGATCATATTGGCGAAAATGTTAACTCTCAAAAACGTTTAACGGTGCGTTTTACCCATCAAAATCTTGCCAGCGCCATCGGCACTACTAGAGTCACTGTCACTCGTCTTTTAGGGGATTTGCAAAAACAGGGTTTTATCAGCTTCGATGAAGGGCGCCATCTCATGGTTAAACTATAGTCAAAAGGTGAAAAGGCAAATTTAGGCGTTGCTGATTTTAAATATGTTTTTGTTTGGGGTAGGGAATAGGGAGTAGTAATAATATTTTGAGCCCACTTTCCGCACTTCATCTAATAATAAATTATAGTACACAAAGAGAACACCCTATTGGTAATCATTTCAGTGAAAATGATTGCCAGTTTGTGTTTCTATCCACTGGCAATTCTCTCTAACGCTAGTTTAACCATTTTCTTTCCTAGGAATACTGGTAGGCTTAGTGGTGGTGCCCTGTACTTTAATCTACAGGTAGGAGCAAATCCCATTATTATCACTGGTTTAGATACATACTTGCAAATGGGCTAGAAATGATTTAGCACTGCTATATTTATCAGAACTTAATATCATTATTCACTACAATATGGGCATAATAGCTTTAATGTCACATCAAGAAATAATATGAATAATTGGGATTCTGCCGTCACCGACTTTCTCACCGAAAATAATTACTCTGCTGTAATCAAACACTACGAAGAAATCATCGAAAATAACCCCGATGAGGTTACAAATTATTGGTATTTAGGTTTAGCATACCTATTAAATGAGCAAGAAGCGGAAGCGCAAACCACTTGGTTTATCCCTTTTAGTGAAGCTGACGAAACGGAAGAAGAATTATATACTCAGCAACTTACTAAGATTTTATTTGACGAGGGGAGGGCGCTACAAAGTAAAGATAATAACGCCCTTGCTTGGGGTATTTGTCAAACTCTTAAGGACATTAATCCCAGTAGTATTCATAATCAATTATTAATAGTTGAATTGTCAATTACTCTCAAAATATTTGAGCTTGAATTTATTACTGAATCTGATATTTTAGAGGTTTTAAGCGGTGATAATCCCCCAGAAATTGACTTAGATTTTTTATTAGAAGTTTTAGGGGAAGTATTACGAGTTGCTAATAAAACTAGCATTGATTTTGCCCGTAGTTGCTTAATTTACACTAAAGCAGATCAAAAAACTTTAGAAAAAATTAAATACTGTTCGCAATTTATGGCGATGGAAAATTTATACCATAATTACAGTATTGATTTATTGAAAATGGCGCTGGAATATGCTCCAAAATATGTTGAGTTTTATCATGCTTTATTTCACCTTTATACTCCCGTTAATAAATATCCAGAAGCCATTGATATTGCCCAAAGATTAAAAGCTCAATCATCAGAACTACAAGATACTATTTTAGCCAATAGTTTACTTTTTACAGGTTATATGATGTCAGGACAATGGTCAAAAATTGTTAACATTCGAGAGCAACAAGGACAAATTTGGCAAGATTTTATTAATGATACACCAGATTTAAAAAATAGCACTTTTAAACAAGCATTTTTATCTTACTTAATGCCTTCATTGTATTTAGAAGATAGCTTAAATAATTATCGCACGGTATGTAATAATATTGCGAAAATCTTTTATGATTTTCATAAACCCCCAGAAGAAAATGTTTTTTCCTATGCCCAAACAAAAGAAATCAGACCGTTAAAAATTGGTTATATTGGGCATACTTTTCGCCGTCATTCCGTGGGGTTTCTCGGGCGCTGGTTATTACATCATTCTGATCCTGAAAAAGTGGAAAATTATGTTTATTTAGTGCAAGGACATCAAGATGATGTTACCAAAAGATGGTATCAATCCAGCAAAATTAAAGAGTTTTATTTTGGAGATAGAGACATTAACAGAATTGGTCATAAAATTAATCAAGACCAAATTGATATTTTGGTGGATGTGGATAGTATTACGGGCAATATTACTGATTTGATTTTATGTCGTAAACCGGCGCCCGTCCAAGTGACATGGTTAGGGTTAGATGCTTCCGGATTACCCAGTATTGATTATTTTATCGCTGATCCCTACGTTTTACCAGACCATGCCCAAAAATATTATCAAGAAAAAATTTGGCGCTTACCCCATACCTATTTAGCCGTTGACGGTTTTGAAGTTGGCACTCCCACCCTCACAAGGGAAGATTTAGACATTGAACAAGACGCAGTAGTATTTATGAACTTACAAAATCCTGCTAAATTAAATCCTGATATTTTAAAATGTCAATTAAAAATCATTGAAGCAACCCCAAAAGGCTATTTATTTACTAAAATTAGAAAGGACGAAAGAGTGTTAAAGGATTTAGTTACAGAGGTAGCGAAGGAAAATAATATTTCCCTTGATAAATTACGCTTCCTTAAATCCGATGCTAGTGTAGAAACTCACCGTGCTAATATGGGTATTGCTGATGTAGTGCTTGATACTTTCCCGTACAATGGTTCAACGACAACCCTAGAGGCGTTATGGCGAGAAATTCCCGTAGTGACGAGGGTAGGGGAAAGTTTTGCGGCACGCAATAGTTATACTTATTTGGTGAATGCCGGTATCACGGAAGGTATAGCGTGGAGTGAGGAAGAATATATCCACTGGGGTATCAGGATGGGCGCTGATGAGGGTTTGCGCCGTGATATTAGTTGGAAGTTGAAACAATCCAAGCGCACGTCACCGTTATGGAATACTCGACAATTTGCGCAAGAGATGGAGGGCGCTTATCAACAAATGTGGCAAATTTATCTGGAGACATCAGGGACATAGGGAGATTCTTTGGTATCATTAAGGGATAAAGATTCAAAGGTGAAAATCAGTGATGATATTAACAGTGATCAATACCTTCTTTAATCTGGTCAAACAAAAATTAAAATTTATTACCCTTTTTATTCTCATAATTGTTGTCACCTCGACTTTAGCACACTCTAGTTTTAGTCAAGGGCAGACAAAAATTACGGTAATGCTTCAAGCCTTAGAAGCACAACAATGGCAGTCTTTAGTTAGAAAATTTGAGCAGGAAAATCCTGATATTGAATTAGAAGTAATCTCTGCACCTAATGCCACCAATTTAGTCGAAGATTTATA
Source organism: Cyanobacterium sp. T60_A2020_053 (assembly GCA_015272165.1). Taxonomy (NCBI): domain Bacteria; kingdom Bacillati; phylum Cyanobacteriota; class Cyanophyceae; order Chroococcales; family Geminocystaceae; genus Cyanobacterium; species Cyanobacterium sp. T60_A2020_053. Next base: position 26,430 of record JACYMF010000106.1, on the reverse strand, counting down.
TACTTCCGCTTTTTTATTAGGAGATTCCCCTTATGATGTAGTTTATTTAGATATTGTTTGGGTGCAAAAATTTGCCGCCGCCAAATGGTTAAAACCTTTAAATGAGTTTGTCACAGATGAACAAATGAAGACTTTTTTAAGGGGCGACATTGAGGGGGGAAAATATAAAAACCAACTATATCGAATGCCTTTTCGTTCTGATGCTGGAATGCTATACTATCGCAGTGATTTGTTAGAACAAAATGGCTACAATCCCCCAAATACTTTTGCGGAATTAATTAACATTTCTAAAGATTTACAAAATAAAAATGTTGCCCGTTGGGGTTACGTTTGGCAAGGAAGACAATATGAAGGACTTTCTGCCATGTTTACCGAAATTTTAGAGGGTTTTGGTGCTTATTGGATTAATGCTGATACCCTTGAGGTGGGCTTAGATTCTCCTCAAGCCATTGAAGGAGTCAAATTTTTGTTGAATACCATTGAAAAAGGGATTTCTCCTGCTGGAGTGACTACCTACGCAGAAGAAGAAACTCGTCGGCTTTTTCAAGGGGGAGATACCGTATTTTTGCGAAATTGGCCCTATGTGGCTGGTTTAGCTTCTCAGTCGGATATTCGAGGTAAATTTGCCCTAAAACCGATGATGCATCAACCTAATTATCAAAGTGGTGCTTGTCAAGGAGGTTGGGGTTTTGGTATTTCGGCATCTAGTCGTCATCCCCAAGAAGCATGGCGTTTTATTGAGTTTATGACGAGGGAAGATAGTCAACGGCAATTTATCTTGGAAACTGGTTATGTTCCTAGTTTACGATCTCTTTTTAATGATCCGCAAATTGTTGCTAAATATGATTATTACCCTGATTTACTTGCTGTGGTAGAAAATGCTGTTTTGCGCCCTCCAATCCCCCAATATGCCCAAGCGTCGGATATTTTACAACGTTATTTAAGTGCGGCTTTAACTCAGACAATGACACCGGAAAATGCTATGACACAAGCAGCCAATGAAACTAGAAGATTGTTAGGTAGATAATCGCAATATTTGTCAAGATGAAAATTATCAGTTATGAAAATCAAAAATTATGATCAAGAACAAAAAACTGGATGGTTACTGATTATTCCAGCTTTATTAGTATTAGGTTTAGTCTTTATTTATCCGATTATTCATTCTTTTTGGATGAGTTTTTTTCAGCAAAATTTAGGTACAGAATTAGAACCAATTTTTACGGGATTAAGCAACTATAATCGGCTCATGGGTGACGGGCGCTTTTGGCAAAGTTTGGGCAATACCGTGATTTTTTCTGGTGTTAGTATTTTCTGGGAATTAATTCTCGGCATGATTTTTGCCCTTGTGTTAAATCAAGCCTTTTTGGGAAGGGGGTTGGTGCGCACGATTTCCTTAATTCCTTGGGCTTTACCTACCGCCGTCATGGGTTTAGCATGGGCTTGGATTTTTAATGATCAATATGGTGTCGTTAATGACATTTTAATGCGTCTTAATCTGATTCAAGAGGGTATTCCTTGGTTAGGGCAACCTTTGACGGCAATGTTTTCTTTGATTGTGGCGGATGTGTGGAAAACAACTCCTTTTATTGCCCTGATTTTATTAGCAGGATTGCAGTCTATTTCTTCTGAATTATATGAAGCCCATGAAATGGATGGGGCAAATTCTTGGCAGAGTTTTTGGCAGATAACTTTACCTTTGTTAACTCCACAAATTTTGATTGCTCTTTTATTTCGTTTTGCTCAATCTTTTGGGGTATTTGATTTGGTGCAAGTGATGACAGAAGGAGGCCCAGCCGGTGCAACGGAAACTATTGCTATCTATATCTATGCTACCATTCGTCGCTATTTAGATTTTGGTTATGGTTCGTCTTTGGTGACGGTAACTTTTTTCTTATTAATTTTGACGGTGGGAATTATTGCTTTTTTCCTTTCTCAAACAAACGTTGATATTTCTAGTGAAAAATAATTTTATTACTTAATTTAATTTTTATTAACTTTACTAAAATTTAAAAATATGAATACAACAATTAACAAAAATAAACTATTACTTTGGTTAGGCATTATTTTTATAACTTTATTTTGCATTACTCCAGTTTTATGGCAATTATTAACTTCTTTTAAAACCAATGAAGCTATTATCAAAATTCCTACAGTTTATTTTCCTAGTTTTGCTCAATTAACTTTAACACAGTATAATAATTTAGGTTTAAATTTTCTTCTTTATTTAGTCAATAGTGCCATTATTTCTTTTATTTCTACAATGCTTTGCTTAGGGTTGGGGGCGCCCTCCGCCTATACTCTATCACGGCTCAATATACCGGGAAAAAATGTTATTCTTGCTTTCATTTTAGTAGTGAGTTTATTTCCTTATGTCCTCTTATTTTTCAGTTTATTAGAAATAGTTAAATTTTTGGGATTAGGTAATAACTATTTATCATTAATTATTCCTTATACTGCGATTAATTTACCCTTAACTATTTTAATTTTACGCAGTTTTTTCCTACAATTACCAAAAGACTTAGAAGATTCAGCTCGAATGGATGGCTATAAAACAATCCCAATTTTACTAAAGATTGTCTTACCTTTAACAACTCCTGCTCTTATTACTACAGGTATTTTAGCTTTTATTTTTGCATGGAATGAATTTATTTTTGCCCTGACTTTTATCACCAAAGAATCTTTACAAACTATCCCCGTTGCTGTCGCTAAAATTGGCGGTTCAAGTGTTTTTGAAATTCCTTATGGTGCCATTGCGTCTGCAACTGTTGTTGGCACTTTACCCCTTGTAATTTTGGTTCTTATTTTTCAAAAACGTATCATTCAAGGTATCACAGCAGGAGCAGTTAAAGGATAAATCTTAATAAGGAATTAGTCATAAAAAATAAGTCATTTAGTTTATAAATATAAAAAATCATGACACAATTAAAATTAGAAAATCTGCGTAAACAATTTGCTCCAAATGTTATTCCAGTCAAGGATATTTCTCTAATAGTAAATGATGGGGAATTTTTAACTCTTTTAGGTCCTTCTGGATGCGGAAAATCTACTTTACTGAGATTAATTGCGGGGCTAGAAAAACCCAGTCAAGGACAAGTTTTTCTTGGTGACAATAATTTAACATCTCTTTCTGCGGGTGATCGTAACATGGCAATGGTATTTCAAAGTTATGCCCTTTACCCTCACATGACGGTATGGGAAAACATTGCCTCCCCCCTAAAGATACGCAAAATTGCCCTACCAGAAATCAAAGAAAGGGTAGGATCTGTTAGTGAAAATTTGGGCTTAACTACCTTATTGAATCGCAAACCGGGTAAACTATCAGGAGGGCAACGGCAAAGAGTGGCTTTAGCGAGGGCATTGGTGCGCAAACCAGAGGTATTTTTGCTAGATGAACCTTTAAGTAATCTTGATGCACTACTTCGGGAACAAGTTCGGGAGGAGTTAAAACAGTTATTTGCAAGTCAAAATAAGCCCGTAGTATATGTCACTCATGATCAAACAGAAGCCATGACTTTATCAACTAAGGTGGCAGTTTTACTTGATGGCATGATACAACAACTCGATCCCCCAGAACGTATTTATTCTTATCCTGCTAATAAATTTGTAGCCAGTTTTGTTGGTAGTCCTCAGATGAATTTATTATCTTTAAAATGCGATCAGAAACAAGCCTTTCTCGGTGAGTTTTCTATTCCTTTACCAGATGATTCCTATGATAAAGAGATGATTTATTTTGGTATTCGCCCTGAAGATTTAACTTTAGCTAAAAAGGACGATCACTTAGTAGTAAAAGGGGATGTTTTTTTAGTGGAAAATTTTGGCAGAGAATTGTTAGTTAGTTTGAAAGTACAAAATTCCCATGAAGTTTTAAGGGTATTAATTAATCCTGCTTTCGATTGGGATAAAAAAGGGTTGTCTCTTGCCTTAAATCCTTCTCGTCTTCACTGGTTTGGTATAGAAACTAAATCAAGATTATTTAGCGGTTGATTAAAAAATGAGGGAAATGGTCTAAATATAGCATTCCTAAATGAGTCATGAGAAATTGATCCCCCCTAACCCCCCTTAAAAAGCAGGGGATTTTCAAAGTCAGGATCAAAATTGATTTGTTTTTGACAAGAAGACAGGTTGACAGGGAGACAGGAGGATTTTTTACTATTAATTGATTTATTAGTAGTTAAAAACCTCTGAATTTCAGATTATTGGCTAGTTTGAGAAACTAACATTTTTGAGAATGAAAACGCCCTGCTTAAAAAGGGGGGAACTCACGTTAAGATTCTCACAAATGATTTAGGATCGCTATATGATAAATTGTTCACTGATATTAAGCAAAAGATAACGATATAGCAATGGTAATCGAGTCATGAGAATTATCTTATCGTAAGAGGCAAGAGGCAAGGGGCAAAAGGCAACAGGGATAGTATATTTGATGCTTTTTTTTAATAATTGATTTTTCACGAATCATTCCTGATTGCTATACACAAGATTTTGTAGGGTGGGCATTGCCCACCTAAATTATTAAGACACCTAAATTATTAAGAAGCGAGTAAACCACTATGTCTTAATAATGCCTCAGTTTGAGGCGCACGTCCTCGGAATTGCTTAAATACTTCCATAGGTGCGATACTTCCCCCTAAACCTAAGACGGTATCACGAAAACGTTTACCAGTTTCTTGGATGGCTTCTTCATTGTGCAAACCAGCTTCTTCAAAAGCTGAAAACGCATCAGCGCTTAATACTTCTGCCCATTTATAACTATAGTATCCGGCGGAATATCCCCCCGCGAAAATATGCCCAAAGGCACATAAAAATCTATCTTCTGGTAAGGGTTTCATCACCAGTGTTTTTTCTGCCAAACGGCGCGCGACATCGTGGGGTGATTCTCCGTCACCAACTCGATAACTCGAATGCAATTCCAAATCTAGTAAACTAAAATGCAACTGACGTAACATTCCAGAAGCACTCATATAGTTTTTACTATCAACTAACTTATTATAATAGTGTTGAGGTAATGTTTCCCCTGTTTCATAGTGTTTTGCCATGCCAAAGAGGGTATTTTTTTCTAAACACCAGTTTTCCATAAATTGACTGGGTAACTCCACGGCATCCCATTCCACATTATTGATACCAGAAGCGCCAATATAATCAATTTTAGTAAGCATATGTTGCAAACCGTGACCAAATTCATGGAAAAGGGTTTCCACTTCTGAAAATGTCATTAAACTAGGTTTGCCATCTACTGGGGGGGATTGGTTACAGGTAAGATAAGCTACGGGTAAACGGGTGATTTCCTTGCCGTTTTCGATGATTTTTGCTCTACCAATACAATCATCCATCCAAGCCCCTCCCCTCTTTTCCGAAGGGCGAGAATAGGCATCGAGATAGAAATAAGCACACTTTTCGCCATTTTCATCCGCTACCTGAAAATATTGTACATCCTCGTGCCATAGGGGTACATGGTGAGGGGCGCTGGAAATTGTCACGCCAAAAATTCGTTTTGCCAAGCCAAATAACCCTTCTAATACTTGATTTAAGGGAAAATAAGGGCGTAATTCTTCTTCAGTGAAGTCAAACAGCTTTTCTCGGCGTTTTTCTGCCCAATAACTCACATCCCATGGTTGCAAGTCTTCCATTTGGGCAAATTCTCTTAATTCTGCCAACTCTTTTTCGGCTTGAGGATAACTAACGACTCGTAATTCTTCCAATAATTTCTCGATAGTGGCAACGGTATCCGCCATTTTTCGAGCTAAACTAACTTCAGCGTAGTTAGCATAACCTAAAATCTCTGCTTGTTCTTGTTTGAGGGTTAAAATTTCGGTGATTAAAGGATTATTGTCAAATTCTCCGCTACTAGCGCGCGTCACAAAGGCACGATAAACTTTTTCTCTCAACTCTCGTCTGTCACTAAATTTCAAAAAAGGACCAAAACTGGGATAGTCAAGGGTAATTAACCAAGGTCCATTTTCGGGGGTGGCGTTTTCTTCGCCGTCGGCGCGCGCCATCTGTGCAGTTAAACTCAGTAAACTAGCTGGTAATCCTGCCACTTCTTCGGCGGTTGTCAGTTTTAGTTTAAATGCTTTGGTTGCGTCTAAAACGTTGTTACCAAATTTGGTGCTTAATTCTGCTAATCTGAGCTTAATTTGATTAAAACGCTCTTTTTTCTCTCCTTCTAAAGCAACTCCTGATAATTCCGCATCTTTTAGCGCTGATGCAATAATTCTTTGTTGTGCGCCATCAAGATTTTGCCATGTTTCACTGTGACGAATTTGCTTGAAACCTTCGTAAATGGCTTTATTTTGGCTTAATTGATTGGCAAATTGTACTAATTTTGGTTGTACTGTTTCGTAAGCGGTGCGTAATTCAGGGCTATTTTTTACTCCCATTAAATGCCCAATTATACCCCAAGTCCAACGTAATTTTTCTTCAATACGATTGAGGGGATTTACTAAGCCTTCCCAAGTCGGTGTAAATGTTTTCTCTAACTGCTCTAATTCTGCTTGTAAAGTGGGTAATAATTGTTCTATAGCCGGGGTGACGTGCGCTGGATTTATCTCTGTAAATTGGGGTAATCCCTGACCAATTAGCAAAGGGTTATTTTCTTTTGTCATCTCTCACATTCTTAATATTTTGTTACATTTTACCATAACAAAACTTAGGTATCACAATTCTAGCCTTATCCAATAATCAAAGTTTTAAAAACCCTTCTTTTAAAACCTGACAAGGTATTTTGGCGTTACTGAATTGTGGCATGAAACATTAATGAATTACAGCAAATATATAATACTCAAACCCACCTTCCGCATACTTCAAAAAAAAGCAAAAATATGACAACAAAGAAGAATAGAAGTAGCCAGAAAATAGGGTAAATTAATTGTCATTATCAAATTAGGCAGAAGAAATGTCTCAATTCGTAAATGTAGAAGTACAAAATCTTGACCATTTAGGTATCATAGCTGGAATAATTGATGATATAGGGATTGTGGAGATTATTTAGCAAAAATTTCCCTTTATTGCTACTGAAAAAATTAGTAAAGGATTAGTGGTAAAAGCAATGATTCTCAATGGTTTGGGCTTTCTTTCTCAACCTCTGTACTTATTTTCAGAATTTTTTAATGATAAAGCCCTAGAAAAATTATTAGGAAAAATGTAAAAAAAGAATACTTAAATGACGATAAATTACGAAGGAAACTGGATGAGTTATATGAGTATGGATCAACAGAATTATTTATAGAAATAGTCTTACAAGTTATCAAACAATATCAGATAAACCTTAATTAGGAAAAAGAACAGATAAGGTAACAATGAGTGATTTCAATGTTTACAAGGAATTCATGTGGTAAAAATAAATGAGAAAGAAGGAATAGTAAATAGGTGGTGCTGAAAAAGTATTTTGGTGAGGGGAGGTATCAGGCTTCAGGTGTCAGGTTTCAGGTGAAATGCTTATAAATTAAAGACTTTAGCCAAATAGTTACTTTTCATAGATTGCTCATTTGTATCAACAATTTTTGATAGGGAAGAAGGAAATACAGTATTTTTGGAAAAAAAAGTCAATTTATGACACTTTTTGTTATGTAGAATAGACTTGAAGCCTTTATTTAACAAGGGTTTTGATTTATTCAGCAGACCCTAAATATGAATAAAGACAGAGAAGAAATATTACAATATTTACCAGCAAAATGTCGTGAATATTATCAATGAAAAGTAAAGATTAGAAAAAATAAGAAGGAACAAAAATAATTAAAAAATCAGGAAAAGTTGAGGGGGCTGGTTGTTATTTTATAATTTTTTGCAAGGGTGAAGGGCGCTTTTCCTCTTTCCCTATCCATTTCCCTCTCTTAACAACAAAAGTTTTTCAGCAATCCCGAACTAAACAAGGTAATTTTTTGCTTCTTCTGCCACAGCATCTGATTTATCTTCGGTTAACTTTTGCAAAGTAATTTTAGCGCCCTCCCCCCCTAATCTGCCCAGCGCCCCTGCCAAACGATGGCGAATTTGCCAATCATCACTATCCACAAACGGGATTAATAAATCCACCGCTCGATTATCACCCAACTCACCTAATGCGCTGATGGCTGCTGTCTGTAATAAACTATTGTCTGATTGGAGGGCGCTTTTTAATAAATCAAAACCTCTGGTATCACCCAACTCACCTAGCGCCGCCACGATACTAAATTGAATTAACCAATCTTCACAACCATAGTAAACTTTCTCCAAATCAGGATAAGCAGAAGTCAACTTCAATCCTGCAATGGCATCCGCCGCCGCCGCCTTCACATCTGACTCAGGGTCATGGTACAAACGATCTAATAATATTTCTCGACATTGATCAAGATTAGCGCCCCCCAAGGTATCCAGTTGAGAAACGGCGGCATAGCGCACTCGCACGTTATCATCTTTAATTAGAGGAAGGATCAATTCATAGGCGATATTCGTATCTAATTCTCGTAATTGATTAATACCTTTGATGCGCTCTCCAAAATTTTCGGAATGTAATAAATTGTGTACTGATTCTGGGGTGATAGTCATAATTTTGGCTCTTTTATTTTATGTTTGTAAATTGTTAGTTAAGGTAGGCAACAGGAAATTATTATTTAATAATTTATAATTTTTATTTTGCTATAGCAGTCCTAAATGAGTTATGAGAAATCGATCACGAAGTGGCGCAGAGCCATATATGATCCCCCCTAACCCCCCTTAAAAAGCAGGGCGTTTTCAAAGTCAGGATCAAAATTGATTTGTTTTTGACAAGAAGACAGGTTGACAGGGAGACAGGAGGATTTTTTACTATTAATTGATTTATTAGTAGTTAAAAACCTCTGAATTTCAGATTATTGGCTAGTTTGAGAAACTAACATTTTTGAGAATGAAAACGCCCTGCTTAAAAAGGGGGGAACTCACGTTAAGATTTTCACAAATGATTTAGGATCGCTATATGTCAGTAATATTCATAGGAATTATTTTCTGCCAATTCATCTTAACTACTGTAGAAGAGTCACAATTTTTAATAATTAATATCAGGTTCATTTGATCACTTACAAATCAATTAAAAATAATCTTAGTTCAATTTATTGAACGTAAACTTGTTAGCCGTGTAATTCATTACACGGTGGGTAAATTACGAAGATGAAACAGGGCAGGAGGTAACAAGGGGCGCACATCCCCTTGCCTTGTCAATAGAAAAAGTAAGTCAAAAACGTCTTACTTTTTACTGAAATTTTAAGCCGGGTAAATGCGCAAACGGCGATTAGGCTCATCCCCAAAACTATCAGAACGTAAGCGATAATGCTCAATTAGTTCATGTTGCATCTTCCTAACTTTAGCGTTACGGGGTAATAATTCCACTGGTTGCCCTTGAGGAATAACGATTTGCTCCACTGCCAAGCGCGCCTCCTCCAATGCCTCAATCTCGTCATCATTACCAGCTTTAGTAAATAGACGTAAATCTGCGGATTCGGGTGAGTCTGGATTATCCATATTCACCAACTGACGCAATGTGCGCGTAATTTGGGGAATACTATTGGATTTGATGCTATAAATAGGTACTTGACGATTTTTCGCCAACTCCATTAATTTACCATGATTTTTCACTTGAGAACGTAAAGCCAACACCGCATCAGCGGAGTCTAAATCTTTCGTTAACTCTACAGGCATTTTCAAAACACTGATCACCTGCTCTAATTGTGAGCGCCCGACACCGTAAGGATAAACGTAAACAGGCCAATCTTCCCCATTGGGTCCGGGAGTGCGCACTTTATTAATGATTTCATCCTCTTGATACCAAGAGTTAGCCAACATTTGCTCAAAATCAGGACTAGGCAAAGGGATCATTTTCCCTGAAGCCCTTAATCCGGTTGGTCTGGGGGGCGCTTCCATCATAGTTGCCCAAGTGGGTTCTTGGGGTCTGGCAATGTCATTGACGGGTGCTAAACTGGGGTCTCTGGTAATAGAAACTTCTCCAGCGTCATCCACTTGGCGCAGTTGGGGAATAGTTTGCTTCCCGCGCAAAATATGATCGATGGTTTGAGCCACATCTTCATGGACTACCCATTTTTGACGCTCCCACATCTCCACAGCAATTTGAAAGGTGGGGGGCGCTTTTCTTTCTAAAACAGTTTTTTGCGATCCTCTCCTTCTGGCTTCATCGTCACCTAAAGTAACGGATTGAATGCCTCCAATTAAATCGGAGAGGGTCGGGTTTTTGATGAGATTTTCAAGGTGGTTGCCGTGCGCTGTACCCACTAGCTGTACACCTCTTTCGGCGATGGTACGCGCGGCGAGAGCTTCTAATTCTGTACCGATTTCATCGATGATGATCACTTCAGGCATATGATTTTCTACGGCTTCAATCATTACCTTGTGTTGTAGTTCGGGGTGCGCTACCTGCATTCGGCGCGCTCTACCGATGGCAGGGTGGGGTATATCTCCGTCTCCAGCGATTTCGTTGGAAGTATCGATGATAACCACTCTTTTTTCTAATTCATCGGCTAAAACCCTTGCTATTTCACGCAAAGCGGTAGTTTTTCCTACTCCGGGGCGACCTAATAATAAGATAGATTGCCCACTTTCTACCAATTCTTTAATCATCAAAATTGTACCAAATACCGCCCTACCGATACGGCAGGTCAAACCAATAATTTTATCTTGGCGGTTGCGCATGGCACTGATACGGTGCAAGGTGCTTTCAATTCCGGCACGGTTATCAGCGCTGAAATGTCCTATCCTAGCGATACAGTGTTCAAGGTCTTCTCTCGTGACGGGTTGCTCACTGAGGTATGACGTGCGCTGGACAAATCTAGCTTCTGGTTTTCTGCCTAAATCTAAAACAATTTCAATCAAATTTTCTTGATTAGGGTGAGAAGCAATGGCATTTTGAATATTTAACGGCAATATCTGTAAAAGTCTATGGAGATCATCTGTGATCTCCATGCGATGAGTGGGCAATCTTTCTTCCATTCTTAAACAATAACCATGAGGACTTGTCGTATCCCATCATAGCGTGAATTTTTGCAACAAAACTTAAAAGAGCAAAGTTAACGAGGTTTCAGGCTTCAGGTTGCAGGTTTCGCGGTGTAATTTTCAAACCTAATACCTAACACCCGATACCTGAAACCTTTACATATCCATTATCCATTGTCAATTATTAACTATTTTGGTTAGCGGAGCGAAATCTTCCCTCGATAAAACTGCGTTTCTTAAGATGTTTGGTTTGTCTTCCTGAGACTCGTTTGCGCCACATTTTGAAACTGGATTCTTTCATTTCCCGTCTCATCAACTTAATAACCTGTTTTTCCGAGAGGTTAAATTGTAATTCAATGGCAGAAAATGGGGTACGATCTTCCCATGCCATTTCAATAATACGGTCAATTTCTGCTGTTGTAAGATCGGGTAATTTCATTAATTTTGATTCTCTAAGAATTTAAAAAAATAGTATTTTAATTTTGCCAAAATATTTATGTATGGTAAGTTCTCACAAATGACTTAGGACTGCTATACATAATTAAGATTTATATTTTGATAATAGTATAAAGTTTCTAAAATAAGCGTTTTAGCCATTGTTTTTCATGAATTTATCATAACCACTGTAGAAGAGCCAAACTGTTTTAAACTTATTAAGTTTTGTAACAAAAATACGGTAAAAATGTAAAAAATTAGTGAGTTTAAGGAGAATTGACCTTAAGCTAGGATTAAATACTTATTTTGCTGAGTAATCATGACGAATTCAATCTTATCAACATCTTTCCAGCGCCCTTCACCCAGCGCCCTCCCTGCCAAAATTGTGTTATGGTTAGTATGGAAAATGGCCATAGCTACTCTAATCTTAATGGCTATCGGTGCCGCCACAAGAGTTATGAATGCTGGGTTAGCTTGTCCTGATTGGCCCTTATGTTATGGGCAATTAGTACCTACTCAGCAAATGAATTTACAGGTATTTTTAGAGTGGTTTCATCGTCTCGATGCTTCTCTGATTGGGTTGAGCGCGCTGGGATTAGTGAGTTATAGTTGGTGGCAAAAGTCAGCTTTACCCCGTTGGTTGCCTTGGGCTTGTAGTTTTGCTCTCCTGTTAATTATTATTCAAGGAGTTTTAGGAGGGTTAACCGTTACCCAATTATTACGTTTTGATATTGTCACAGCGCACCTCGCCACGGCTTTATTATTTTTTGCTACCCTAGTAACCATTGCCTGTCGATTAACTCCTTATCAAGGTACTGCCACCGTAGGAAATTTGAAAATAGTTAGTTTAATCTCGGCAATTTTTGTTTATGTACAATGTTTATTGGGGGGATTAGTTGCCACTCAATGGGCGGCGCATCAGTGTTGGGGTGCAAAAGAGCTTTGTTTTGTCATGAATAGCCACATTATCGGGGTTTTTCCTGCCACTATTAGCAGTGTTATTTTAGTTGTTTTAGCTTGGCGCACTCCAGCCTTGGCAACAAAATTGCGTAATTTAGCTCAAATGATCGCCTTGTTACTAATTTCTCAACTATTATTAGGTATGGCTACTTTTTATTTTCATTTACAGGTTGAGCCTTTAACCGTAGCACATCATACGGTGGGGGGGGCGCTGTTTGGTTGTTTAGTAGCTTTCACCGTCTTGGCACACCGAGATTATCAAGTTTTTTCGACCATTGAAGGATAATAGGTTTCATGTTGCAGGTTTCAGACGATTATATAATTTGCTCAAAGAATTGAACATAAAAAATCAATTAAGATATGTTTTTTGTCAATTCTTTAACCTAATACCTAACACCTGATGCCTGACACCTCCCCTCACCAAGATACTTTTTCAGCACCACCTAATTATCCATTACCATTGACTTTTCTTAACTTCTGGGCAATGGTTAATAATAAATATATCAAAAGAACATAGACAAGGGCGAGAAATGGAATCAACATGGAAAATCCTCCAGAGAGTTAAGAGTGAATAAAAAATTAGGGAAGGGCGCTGAAAAATACCAACAAATATTGATATTATCGTTCTGGCATTCAATCCACAGCAATCCATAGCAATGAAAATCAAACCATCAAAAGAGAGGCTGACTTCCTTGGTTCTGGCATAAGCCATAAAGGATAAAATTAATTGATAATGATGCTAAATTGTTGATCAACCTTTCAACATTGACGGAAAAGTAAATCTCGATTTAGAACAGAAAACAAGGCAAAATAGAATCAACCACTGGGGAAGTTGATTTGTTTTTCCTGACTCTCATCACAATGAAGTTAAAAACCTACTAACAGTCGAAAGCTCGTTCATCCATTAACGACAAAACAAAGCCCAAACTATCACGACTGTTTTAGTTTCTCTTATTTCAGGAATGTTTATCATTCCCTAAGATTATGATAACACAGATATGAGAAAAATTAGAAAAAAAATATTTTTTTTTAACAGCACCATAACCATTACATTATCTAGCTTTTCAGCCTTTCTTTTTACCCAGTCTTGAGATATGATCAACACTTACTGACACAGTAAGTAAACCATAGCTTAGAATAATAATAAGATATGTAAACTTTCGTAAACTATTTTTGCTAACTCATCAATGACAACTGTAACTTCCCTATTCCATCCCGTTGAAAGCGATTTGCGCCTGTTGATTGACAATTTAACTGCATTGGTGGGCGCCCAGCACCCCATTTTAGGGGCGGCGGCAGAACATTTATTCAGTGCGGGAGGCAAAAGAATCCGCCCGGCAATTGTTTTATTAGTTTCTCGTGCTACTATGGAGGGTAAAGAAATTACGGCGCGTCATCGGCGTTTAGCGGAAATTACGGAGATGATACATACTGCTAGTTTAGTGCATGATGACGTGGTGGACGATGCCGAATTGCGCCGTCAAGTGCCTACGGTAAATAGTTTATTTGGCAATCGTATTGCGGTATTAGCCGGAGATTTTTTGTTTGCCCAGTCTTCTTGGTATTTAGCTAATTTGGATAATTTACAGGTAGTCAAATTACTGTCGGAAGTGATTAGGGATTTTGCAGAGGGAGAAATTCAGCAGGGTTTGAGTTGTTTTGATACAGATGTATCTTTAGAAAAGTATTTACAGAAAAGTTATTTTAAAACCGCTTCCTTGATTGCCAATAGTAGTAAAGCGGCAGCAATTTTGAGTGATTCAGGGGCGATAGTAGCGGACAAAATTTATGATTATGGTAAAAATTTGGGTTTAGCGTTTCAAATCGTTGATGATATTTTAGATTTTACTTCCCCTACGGAGGTATTAGGTAAGCCATCAGGCTCAGATTTAGCCAGTGGTAATCTCACAGCGCCCGTCATCTTTGCCATGGAGGAAAAACCGAGTCTCACCATGTTAATTGAGAGGGAATTTAGCGAGGATGGGGATTTAGAGAAAGCCCTAGAATTGGTTAAAGATAGTGATGGTATTGAAAGGGCGAGGGCGCTGGCTTCTTATCATAGTGATTTAGCAAGGGAAAATCTGGATTGTTTAAGTAACTCCCCCTCCGCAGAAGCGTTATTAGAATTAACTGATTATCTCCTCAGTCGCATCAAATAATGAATTATGAATTATGAATTATGAATTATGAATTATAATCCTCTCCTGCTTCCTCTGCTTCCCTGTCTCCCTGTCTCCCCGTCTCCCCGTCTCCCCGTCTTCCTGTCTCCCCGTCTTCCTGTCTCCCCGTCTTCCTGTCTCCCCGTCTCCCCGTCTTCCTGTCTCCCCGTCTTCCTGTCTCCCCGTCTCCGCTGTCTTCCTGTCTCCCCGTCTCCCCGTCTCCCCGTCTCCCTGTCTCCCCTTCTAAAAATGCTGACTAGCACAAAAAACCCTTTAATCAAAGAAATTAGAAAATTACAGCGCCCTCCACACCGTCATCAAGAGGGTTTATGCTTATTAGAAGGGAAAAACCTTTTGGAAGTGGCTTGGCAAGTTAACTACCCCTTACATTGCCTATTGGCTACTCCGGAATGGCAAGAAAAATACCCCGATTTGTGGGCAAAACTACAACAGAATGCCGAGAGAGTGGAAACCGTTAGCCATGAAGTGATGAAAGTAATTGCTACTACCGTCAACCCCGATGGTATAGTTGCTAGTGCGCCACGGCAACTGAATATTAATATTGACCCAAAAAACATTAAACTAGGTTTGGTATTGGAGACTATTCAAGACCCCGGTAATTTAGGTACAATAATTCGTACCAGTGTAGGTGTAGGGGTAGGGGCGCTGTGGCTTAGTGCTGATAGCGTTGATTTAGATCACCCCAAAGTGTTAAGATCATCCGTGGGTGAATGGTTCAAATTACCAGCAAAAACCGAGCCTGATTTGGTTACCCATGTTAATAACTATCGTCATCTCGGCTTTCAAATTGTCGCCACTACTCTAACAGGGAATCTTACCCCTCAACAAATTGATTTTTCTCAACCCACTTTAATCTTATTAGGAAATGAATCTCAAGGCTTATCTTCCGATTTAAGCAACCTTGCCACCCATCAAGTGAAAATTCCCCTCGTCAACGGTGTAGAATCCCTTAACGTTGCCATTGCCACCGCTTTTCTCTTAGCAGAATACCAAAGACAATTATTTAAAGAAGGGCAAAGGAAATTATGAATTATGAATTATGAATTATGAATGAATAGGTAGGCAAAGAATTAATTATCAATTATCCATTATCAATTATCCATTATCCATTATCAATTATCAATTACTAATTATCCTCGTTTTTGTTGTTGATATATACTATAAAGGTTAAGCAAAAATTAATCTCTATTACATTTACTTCTATAAAAAATGACAGATCAACAACGACTATATAACATTACAACTTTCGGTTGTCAAATGAACAAAGCTGATTCCGAGAGAATGGCAGGAATTTTGGAAACTATGGGTTTTACCTTCACAGAAGACCCCAACCGAGCCCAAGTATTAGTTTATAATACCTGTAGTATTCGAGACAATGCGGAACAAAAAGTATATTCCTATCTCGGCAGACAAGCAAAAAGAAAACATCAAGAGCCTAATTTAACCCTCGTGGTGGCTGGATGCGTAGCACAACAAGAAGGAGAGCAATTATTACGCCGTGTGCCAGAATTAGACCTCGTGATGGGGCCACAACACGCTAATCGCCTTGAGAGCCTTCTTGAGCAAGTATTTGCAGGTAATCAGATTGTAGCCACGGAAGCAGTGCATATTTTTGAAGACATTACCAAACCTCGCCGTGAAAGCTCTGTTACTGCTTGGGTTAATATTATTTATGGTTGTAATGAAAGATGTAGTTATTGCGTAGTACCTAATACTAGAGGTGTCGAACAATCGCGCACTCCAGAGGTTATTAAAGCAGAAATTGAAGACTTAGCCCGTCAAGGTTTTAAGGAAATAACTTTATTAGGGCAAAATATCGATGCTTATGGTCGAGATTTACCCGGCACAACGGAAACAGGTAGAAATCAGCACACTTTAACAGATTTACTTTATTTTATCCATGACGTGGAAGGTATTGAGCGCATACGTTTTGCCACTTCTCACCCCCGTTATTTTACTGAGCGCTTAATTCGTGCTTGTCATGAGTTACCGAAAGTGTGTGAACATTTCCATATCCCTTTCCAGTCGGGCGATAATGAGATTTTAAAAGCCATGAAACGGGGTTATACCCATGAACGTTATCGAGATATTATTAACAAAATTCGTGGTTATATGCCT
Organism: Cyanobacterium sp. T60_A2020_053; assembly: GCA_015272165.1. NCBI lineage: Bacteria > Bacillati > Cyanobacteriota > Cyanophyceae > Chroococcales > Geminocystaceae > Cyanobacterium > Cyanobacterium sp. T60_A2020_053. Next base: position 9,787 of record JACYMF010000106.1, on the reverse strand, counting down.
GATGCTTCCATTAGTGCTGATGCCATTGTGGGTTTTCCGGGGGAAACGGAGGAGCAATTTGAGAAAACGTTACAGTTAGTTGCAGATATTGGTTTTGATCAATTAAATACGGCGGCTTATTCTCCTCGCCCTAATACTCCGGCGGCGGAATGGGAAAATCAGCTTAGTGAGGAGGTGAAAAGTGATCGTTTACAACGGCTTAATCATCTAGTGGCAATCAAAGCTGGTGAGCGTTCTCAGCGTTATTTTAACACTGTACAACAAGTTTTGGTAGAGGATGTTAACCCTAAAGATACCACGCAAGTGGTGGGCAGAACTGACGGTAATCGTTTAACTTTCTTTGCTGGAAATATTGAGGAGTTGAAAGGGCGAGTTGTGCCGGTGAAAATTACTGAGGTAAGGGCGTTTAGTCTTACGGGGGAGGCTTTATCTTTGGTGACGATTTAAGGTCAGTTATGGTACAAAATTAATTGTATATTTGTAACTTAATTTAGTTTTTCACATTGCTGATTTTAAATATGTTTTTGCTTGGGGTAGGGAATAGTAATAATATTTTGAGTATTATATATTTGCTGTAATTCATTAATGTTTCATGCCACAATTCAGTAACGCCAGTCAGCTTTTTTTTATGATCTCCTATTTCGCAACAACTCTAATATTGATGATTTCCTTTGCCCTTTGCCCCTTGCTCTTTTCCCTCCACTTTTTCGGCAACCTCTATATAATTGATGATTAGAGTCTATGCGTTAATATTAAATGAGCGAAAATTTAAAAAAAACTCCTTTACATTCTTTTTCCTTAAAAGCAAAAGCCAAATTCACTGACTTTGCCGGGTGGGAAATGGCTGTGCAATATAGTAGTCTAAAACTAGAACATCAAGCGGTAAGAGAAACCGTAGGAATGTTTGATATTTCTCACATGGGTAAATTTCAGTTACAGGGACAAAATTTACGCTCTCAGATTGAATATCTGATTCCCTCCCATTTAAGTCATTTAAAAGCAGGTCAAGCTCAATATTCAGTATTGTTAAATGAACAAGGGGGCATTGTTGACGATATTATTTTTTATTATCAAGGTATTGATTCAAATAAAATAGAATCGGGGGTAATGATTGTTAATGCTTCTACCTGTAGTAAAGATTGGGCTTGGTTGCAACAACATTTATCGCCCAGTGGTATCGAATTAATTGATAATTCTGATCATTTAGCCTTAATAGCGCTACAGGGAAAAAAAGCGGTGGATTCTTTACAATCTTTTTTCAGTGTTGACTTGAATCAACTAAGTAGCTTTGGACATCTCACTATTAATTGGCACAATGAAATAGTCTTTATAGCTCGAACTGGTTACACGGGAGAGGATGGTTTTGAAATCATGGTATCCCCCCACCTTGCACAGAATCTTTGGCTTAAATTAACATCTCAGGGGGTAACTCCTTGCGGATTAGGAGCACGGGATACCCTCAGGCTAGAAGCCTGTATGAGTCTTTATGGGCAGGAAATTACTGAAAAAATCACCCCTTTAGAAGCGGGATTGGGTTGGTTAGTAAATGTGGATGACGGGCGCAATTTTATCGGTAAAGATATTTTAGTTAGGCAAAAAAAAGAAGGTGTAAGTAAGCGTTTAGTGGCTCTGGAAGGTGAAGGGCGCTATATTCCGCGCCATGATTATCCCCTCATCAAAGATGATAAAACTGTTGGTATTGTCACCAGTGGCACATTATCCCCCACTCTCGGTAAACCCATTGCTTTAGGTTATTTACCCGTAGAGTTAGCAAAAGTAGGGCAATCTTTACAAGTAGAAATACGGGGTAAATTATTCCCCCTTAAAGTTGTCAAAAAACCTTTTTATAATGGCAAAATTTTAAATAGGTAGTTGATACTTTGGGTTAAATGCCCTCCGCCATGGTGAAGGGCGCTGACTAAATTAGTCTAAAATCATCATCAAAAGGATTTAAAAAAGAAACTCCCTCAATGATTGAGCCTGTATTAAAATCCTCGGGCGTTGCATTTTTATGGGTTTCGTTGCCTCAACCCAACCTACGGGGGAATTATCTACAAATTTGACCTCTGATAATGATATAAGTTAACAAAGAGATATTTATTCACGGCAAGACAAAATTAACCCCATGGCAGACAATCAAACTCAAAGTTTTCTTATTTTTGCAGATAAACAAGGATTAGGAGAAAAATTGGCTAGAGATTTAACCCTCGCTGGTAATCAAGTATCTGTGGTTTATGAAAAAGGAGAAAATCAGTCGCCGTTAATTTATCACCGTGAGAAACAAGATAATCTTTCTATCAATCAAGGTAATACATTATTAGCTGATGATGTTTTAGTCAGGGAAAAAATATTTTATCTTGATGTCGATAATCGTCAACAGTATGAGGAAATTATCTCCAGCGCCCTCCCCCGTCACATTATCTATACTTGGAGTAGTCAAGAAAATAATAATCTCAAGGAAAATAACTATTTACAATGTCTTCCTGTTATAAATTTGTTACAAACCTTGACAAATACTCAAAAATATGCTAAGTTATGGCTCATTACTCAACGAAGTCAGCAAGTTAACAACGAGGAAAAAATTAACCCTGATGGTGGCGGATTATGGGGATTAGGCAAAGTTATCGCCCTAGAACATCCTGAATATTGGGGCGGTATGATTGATATAGACTCCGATAATATTCCCCTCAATCTCTTTAATTATCTGCTGAATCATCCTCAACAGGAAACTATGACGGCAATTAGAAATAATTTTCCTTATTATTGTCGTCTGCAAAGAAAATCTTTAACCGTTAACAATAAAAAAGACTTTAGCCTTGATAGTAAATCATCCTACTTGATTACGGGAGGTTTAGGGGCGCTGGGTTTAGTTAGCGCTAACTATTTAATCAAACAAGGCGCAAAAAATCTCATTTTACTTTCTCGCAGTCAACCTAATGGAGAAACTCAACAAAAAATTAAGCAATGGCAACAACAAGGAATTAATATCACTATTTCTCAAGGAGACGTTAATCAATTAGATTCCTTAACAGAAATTTTCCAGCATCTCAAAAATAATTTACCACCCCTCAAAGGAATTATTCACAGCGCTGGAGTATTAGATGATGGTGTCATTGCCTCCATGACAGAAGAAAAATTAAACAAAGTTATTTCCGCAAAGGTTATGGGTGTTAATAATTTACATCAACTTAGCCTTGATTTTGACCTTGATTTTTTCATTATGTATTCTTCCCTTGCTTCTATGGTAGGATCAATGGGGCAAAGTAATTACGCCATTGCTAATAGTTACCTTGATAGTTTTGCCTATTATCGACACTCTCTCAATTTACCTGCTTTAACTATAAATTGGGGGGCGCTGGATATTGGTATGGCAATCACAACTCAATCCCATCTTAATCATATGGGAGTTAATAGTATCTCGGCGGAGGGCGCTGTTAATCTTCTCGGTAAACTTCTTCAAGAAAATAATCCACAAGTGGGAATACTTAATATTGACTGGCAAAAAATTAGTCAAAATTTCCCACCCTCTCCCTATCTACAAAAACTTATTCCGACTTCTACGGATGAAGAAAAACAAGGCTTAATTTTTCAACGTTTACAAACTACCACAGATATTAAAGCAAGGGAAAATATTTTAATTGACTATCTCAGGGAAACCATTGCCAAGATACTTCACCAAGATAAAAACGAGATAAAAGCAGAAGATAGTCTGGTGGATTTAGGGATGGATTCGTTAATGGTGATGGAAGCCATTAATCACCTAAAAACTGACTTAAATATTATGTTATACCCTCGTGAGATATACGAGCGCCCTCAACTCTTTGCTTTAGCGAGTTATCTTGCCGATGAATTTGCCGTAAGTCATGGGGAAAAAACTGCCGTTAAGCCTTCCACTCAATCTTTAATCATTACCCCAGAGGAAGACAAGACAGAGGAAAAAATCACTTTTAATCCCACTAATCACCAGCCTATCGTTTTTATTTTATCAAGTCCTCGCTCTGGGTCAACTTTGTTGCGAGTAATGTTAGCTAGTCATCCGCAATTAGTCTCTCCCCCAGAATTACACTTGTTACCTTTTGCGACAATGCAGGAAAGACAAACGGAATTAGCCTCATCCCACTTGCAAGAAGGACTGGTGAGGGCGCTGATGGAGTTAAAATCAATTACAGTGGCACAAAGTGAGGATTTAATTAACCAATGGATTGAGGAAAATTTAACCATTGGGGAAGTATATGAAATTTTGCAATCTTTCTGTCAAAATCGTATTTTAGTTGATAAATCTCCCACTTATGCTAATAGTAAAGAGACTTTATTTAATGCAGAAAAAACTTTTTCTCAAGCTAAATATATCCATTTAGTGCGTCATCCTTATGCGGTGATTGAATCTTTTGCGAGAATGAGAATGGATAAGTTATTGGCGTTAAAAGATGCTAACCCTTATGAAATAGCGGAAAATATTTGGTATCAAAGTAATCAAAATACTAGCAAATTTCATCAAGTTATCGACAACAATAAATTATTAACCGTTGTCTATGAAAATTTAGTAACTAATCCTGAAAAAGAATTGCAAAATATCTGTAATTTCTTAGAAATTGACTTTGATAAATCTTTGTTAAATCCCTACGAAGGGGAAAGAATGACAGGGGGATTATATCAACAATCCATGTCAGTGGGTGATCCTAATTTTAATACTAGAAATAAAATAGATAGTAGTCTGGCGACTCAGTGGCAAAATATCAAATTACCAATTTTACTTAATCCTTTAACTATTCAACTTGCTGAGAAATTTAATTATAATTTACCGCAAGAATCACAACTTTTTGAGGTAGAAGAAAGTTATGTAAAAATTAGAGATTTAGATATATGTGTTTGCACTTGGGGTAATAAAAATAATCCTATCATGTTTATTATTCATGGAATATTAGATCAGGGCATGGCATGGGAAAAAGTTGCTCAAAAATTAGCTCAAAAAGGTTACTATGTCATCGCTCCAGATTTAAGGGGGCATGGCAAATCGCAACATAATGGGATGGGGTGCGCTTATAATTTACTAGATTTTGTCGCTGATTTAGATTGTTTAATTAATCATTTTTCTGCTGAAAATAAAGTTAATTTATTAGGTCATTCTTTTGGTTCAATGATTGCTAGTATTTATGTTAATACACGAGCAGAAAAAATCGAGCAATTATATTTAGTTGAACCAATTTTACCAGCAGAAAGTAAAGGAGAAAAAGACTTAGAAAGTTTCACCAGTCAACTAGATTATTTGTTAAATATACCTGCTTTACCCGTTTATGATAGTGTTGCCACAGTAGCGCAAAGACTGCAAAAAACTAGCCCTAATTTAGATGATGATTTTGCTTTAAAATTAGCCACCAGAATGACAAAATCTGTGGAAAATGGGGTGACATTTACTTATTCTCCTCTCTTGGCGACAAGGGTAGGTGTCGGTTTTAATACTATTCCTCGTCATCAATACTTACAATTATTAGCACGGCGGAGGGCGCCCTCCACCGTTATCTATGGCAGTCAAAGTAATTTTAATCGCCCTGAAGATTTGTTAGCACAAAAACAAGTATTTGTCAAGGAGCAAATATGTACTATTGAAGGAGGACATAATTTGCATTTTGATAATCCCGAAGGAGTGGCAGAATTGATTAAATTATTAACTTAAAAAAGCGTCCTTTCTCCCTTACCTCCCTTTCCAAAACTTAAATTTTTGGTTCAAAGTTGCAAATGTGCCGTTATCTATCCCCTGTCGGTGAGAATTTCATAACCTGTAGGGGTAACTAATACGGTATGCTCAAATTGTGCCGATAACTGTTTATCCTTCGTGACAACTGTCCAACGGTCTTTTAATAGTTTAGTATGTTTAGAACCAGCGTTAATGATGGGCTCGATGGCTAAAGTCATCCCTGCTTGTAGTTTAACATTGGGTAAATCTCTAGTGCGAAAATTGAACACCGATGGCTCTTCGTGAAGACTGCGCCCCACACCATGCCCCACAAAGTTTTCTACCACACAATAACCATTTTTCTCTGCATAATCTTGCACTGCCCCAGCTATATCCATTAAATAGTTACCGGCTTTAACTTGCTCAATGCCCAAATACATGGCTTTTTCAGCTACTTCTAATAGTTGACGTGTACTACGTTTTACCGTACCCATGGGGAAGGTAATACAAGAATCACCATGAAATCCTTGATAATAAGCGCCCGTATCAATTTTGACAATATCGCCCATTTTAATCACTTTATCATGGTTGGGGATACCGTGAACCACTTCATCATTAAGACAAGCACAGATAGAAGCAGGAAAGCCATAATAGCCTTTAAAACTAGGACTAGCGCCCATCGCCCTAATTCTTTCTTCTGCGTAGGCATCCAAATCGGCGGTAGTCATGCCCGGTTTAGTCATTTCCATAATTTCTTTTAAAACTGTGGCGACTATTTGCCCAGCTTTACGCATAATGGCGATTTCCCCTTCGTTTTTAATTTGGATACCGCGCCCCGTTTTTTTCATGGGTGGTAATCCTTTGGTTTTTATGGGCGGTGAAGGGCGCTGGTTTTTCGGTTGTCTAAATAATAATTCTCTTAGTTGTTTCATTTTTGATTAGATTTTAGGAAGCAGAAATAATTATGAATTATGAATTATGAGTTATGAATAGGTAGGCGCAGAATTAATTATCCATTGTCCATTATCAATTATCCATTGTCCATTATCTATTGTTATAAATACTTTTGTAATAAAGGTAACAAATTATTTTTAGTGGTGAGGGGCGCTGTATCTAAAGGGGTAAAAATCGATGTTTTTAGCGCAGAATGAGCATCACTGATGAAGGGGTGGGCGCTGATTAATCTTACACTGTCTCTAATCACTTTTTGCGCATTCACAGCATTTTGATGTAAATTTTGAATTACTGTTTCTACAGTAACTTGATCATGGTCAGGATTCCAACAGTCATAATCAGTAACTAAAGCTAAAGTAGCATAAGCAATTTCCGCTTCCCTCGCTAGTTTTGCCTCCGTTAAATTCGTCATGCCAATAATATCAGCGCCCCAACTGCGATACAAATGGGATTCTGCTACCGTAGAAAATGCAGGTCCTTCCATACATACATAAGTACCACCTTGATGATAGTCAAGGTCGCTTAATTGTAAATTTTCGATGCTTTGAGCGAGAATATCTGCTAATTTAGTACATACGGGATTGCCAAAACCCACATGGGCAACAATACCATTGCCGAAAAAAGTATCTTGACGGGATTTGGTGCGATCAATGAATTGATGTGGTATAACAAAATCAAGGGGTTTAATGTGTTGTTGTAATGAACCAACTGCCGATGCTGAAATTAAATAATCAACTCCTAGTTGTTTAAAACCATGAATATTGGCACGAAAGGGTAACTCAGTGGGCAAAAGATGATGATTTCTACCGTGACGGGCTAAAAATACCACCTTTGTGCCGTCTAAAGTACCAACTATAAAATTATCGGAAGGTTTACCGAAGGGCGTATCTATGGCTATTTCTTCAACATTTTCGAGGGCCTCCATTTTATACAACCCACTACCGCCAATTATGCCAATTTTGATTTTTTCCATTTTTATCTAAGAGAATTTACTGTCAATTTTATAGTGGAGAATGAAATATTAACAATTATAAGGCTTTAGACGTATATCATCACAGTGAAAAACGCTATAAATTCTTGGTAAAATTGATTGTATATGAGTAATGATATAACAAGGGGCTTAAGCCCCTTGCCTTCCCCTCTCTTATCTTGCCTTCCCTTGCTATTTACTTACCTATTTAACGAAAAATTCCCCAGTAAAGATAATGGCTTCTTTTCGAGATTTACTAAGATATTACAGTAAATATAAATTAACAGTATTTTTTAGCATTGGTGCTGCTGGTATTTTAGAAATAATTGACCTTATTATTCCTTATTTAATTGGGCAAATACTCAACATTTTATCTAATCAAAATATTGATATTTTTCTACAAAACATTATTAATAAATTTACTTTTATTTCTAGTTTATCTACCAATGAAAAATCAGTTAATTTAATCGCTATTTGTCTTTTAATCTTTGTAATTGCAGTGGTGAGAGCGCCCGTCCAATCATGGCTAGGTTCTTGGTTTCATTGGGAAATTACGCTAAAGTCACGGCGCGATCATTCCCAAAAAGTAATCGAAAAAATATTAACATTACCTCTTAATTTTTATGATGAAAATAACCCGGGTAGAATAGCTGGAAGAATATCCAGAGGTATATCTAACCATACTTGGACTTATCCTGAAATAGCAGGAGAATTTTTACCTAAATTAATTAGAATATTAGGAATTTTTGTAGTTATTTTATTAATTGAAAAATGGATTGCTCTTGGTTTTATTATTTCTTTTATCCTAATTTTAACCTTGACTTTTATTCATTTAAAAAAATTAATTATTCGAGAGCAACTTTTAGACACCCATCAAGAAAATACCGAAAGTCGCACTTCTGAAATTATTACTAACATAAAAACGGTCAAATCTTTTGCCACTGAAGCGCGGGAATTAGCCCGACAAAAGAAACGTTTAAACCGTGAATATCGAGTGGTAATTAATCGCATTCACTTAGGTTATGTGAAGTTAGCCACTTGGAATCGCACTGTCGTACAATTATCATTATTCCTAGTCTTTATCGGTGTTTTAATTCCTACTTTTCGAGGGGAAATGTCGCTGGGGCATTTTATCACTACTTACACCCTTGCTAGTATGGCGTATTCAGAACTTGAACCCCTCAGCAATTTAGCGGAAGTTTTCGCACGCCGTTATGCTTCGATGATTCGTTTCCATGAGTTTATGAATTTACCCAGTGGAGAGGATGCCTCTAGTTTACTGCCTGAGTATTTGTCAGAAAATCCCTATCAATTCACTGGAAAATTACACTTTCAAAATATTTCTTTCGGTTATCATCCTGATAATCTAGTGTTAGATAATATTAACTTTGTCATTGAGCCTTATCAAACAGTAGCATTAGTCGGGCGCTCTGGTTCAGGAAAATCAACTCTAGTTAAATTATTGTTTCGTTATTTCGCACCTTTACAGGGGGAAATTCTCGTGGATGGGGCAAATATTCGCAGTCTTGATATTACTCGTTATCGTCGCCGTTTAGCTATCGTGCATCAAGAGGTGGATATGTTTAACGGTACAATTTTAGATAATCTCATCTACGGTAATCCTGATGTTACTGCCACGGAGTTAAGAAATGCTTGTCAAATTGCGCGCATTGATGAATTTATCCAAAGATTACCCGAAGGATATAATACCATCGTAGGAGAAAGGGGGGTAAGGTTATCCGGGGGACAAAAACAGCGCTTGGGTATTGCACGGGCGCTATTAGTTAATCCTGATATATTAGTGTTTGATGAGGCTACTTCTAGTCTTGATTATGAGTCAGAAAGGGAAATACAGTTAGCGATGCGTTCAATTTTTGGTACGCGCACTACTATTATTATTGCCCATCGTCTTAGCACTGTCAGAGAAGCGGATAAGATTATTGTACTAAATCAGGGCAAAATTGCGGAAGTGGGCAACCATGAGGAGTTACTCCATCGAGGGGGAATTTATCATCGTTTACATTCTTTACAGGAAAGTGGTGATTTATATTAGGCTTTTAAGTAGGGTTTCCTGAATAACTCAGAAATCCGATAATGATAATGCCATGGAATTAGTGTTTGATACTAACGGTGGGGCGTTGCATCATTGCGGGATGATATGCAATTTTCTGATAGGTTGAAACAACTGT
>JACYMF010000105.1 GCA_015272165.1 Cyanobacterium sp. T60_A2020_053 | reverse complement strand
CGATTTTTTTGTTGGTTCGTTTACATCCCCCGTTGATTTCAGTGGGTATTTTTTTTGTTGAGAAATTCAACGGGGGTCTTTCACTCACATTTCAAGATAATTTAGTAATTTCCACTACGAATATTATGTTTATTTTTTTCTGAGTATAACAAAAATTTCCGTATTGATAAAACATGGTTATTTTAAGCAAGGAGGAGGGCGCCCTCCACCATAGAAAGCGCCCTCCACCGTAATATTAGTAAAATTAATTACCAAACATTTTTAATAGCCTCAATTAAAGGCTGTAAATAAGTAGTTTGACAAAGAGAGAAAGCAAAAAAAGCGCCACCTGATGCACCCAATAAGAAACCAGAAGCAAACTCACTCCAACCAGCTTTAGTAGCCAACTCTGCAGGTACTACAGGAGTAGTAAGAGTTTCCGTCGGTTTGCTAACACCCACCGCACCATAAATGGATAAACAAATGGTCAGAATAGCAACTAAACCAATGGTAGCTAGTAAACCAGCTTGAGCTCCCAAATCAGTATCACGCAAAGGCCCTAAAAGAGCAAAAGGTCCATAGAGGAAGTAACCATGCGCCATACCAATTTCTAAACCACGACGATTAGGGGATAAATCCTTACGGTAAGCAGGTAAAGCATTGATAAAGGCTTTTGTAAAAGCAGATCCATTGATAGGAGTAGAGAGGTTTCCCACTTGAGGATCACCACCAGAATGAACTACACTATTAGTACTCATGGATTCTTAATCGATCTCCTAAATTTTTTTTGACAAATATATTAGTTTGTAGCCTACTTTAACCTGAGATCAAACTTTTGATTTTTTTTTGTTAAGAATCTTTATATTTAGCCCCATTTCGTCATGGTTAACTGTAATATCCATTTAGGTTGAGACTACTTCGACTATTTCGTCAGTTATCCCACTGATAAATTAACAGAGTAGCTGAATCTTACTTTAATCTGATTATTTAGTATAAGGACGATAACAATTATGCTCGGAGAATACGCAGCTTCTTTCTTACCCTCTATTTTAGTTCCCTTTGTTGGTTTAGTTATGCCCGCCATTGTCATGGGACTTTTATTTTTACAAATTGAAAGCGAAGCCTAAATTTTCCCTTGTGGAAAAAACGTTTTGTTAGCAAGGGGTTTTAACCCCTTGTCACTTTTCATTTATCAGTTGAAGATTGTTATATTAAATATAAATTATTTATTTTTCACTATTAGTTATTCATTAAAATATGGCGAGATCACAAAAAAATGATAACTTTATCGATAAAACATTTACCGTAATGGCGGATATTATCCTTAAAGTTTTACCCATTAATGCCAGAGCCAAAGAGGCTTTTGTTTATTATCGTGATGGAATGTCTGCCCAAGCTGACGGAGAATATGCAGAGGCACTAGAAAACTACGAAGAGGCTTTAAGATTAGAAGATGACCCCAACGATCGTAGTGAAATCCTTTACAATATGGGTTTGATTCACGCCAGTAATGGTAAATTAGAGGAAGCTCTTGGTTATTATCATCAATGTTTAGAACTTAATCCCCGTAAACCTTCCGCTTTAAATAATATTGCGGTACTTTATCACTACCAAGGGGAAAAATGTCGCCAAAATGGACAAGAAGATGAAGCAGAGGGTTTATATGACAAAGCCGCCGAATATTGGAAACAAGCCATTAGAATTTCTCCTAATAGTTATCTCGAAGCCCAAAATTGGTTGAAGACTACCGGGCGCTCGGAAATGGATATTTTTTTCTAAAATTTTAATGTACTGATTGTTTCTCCTCTCTCCTGTGGGAGCAGGGCGTTTTCATTCTCAAAAATGTTAGTTTCTCAAACTAGCCAATAATCTGAAATTCAGAGGTTTTTAACTACTAATAAATCAATTAATAGTAAAAAATCCTCCTGTCTCCCTGAATCTCCCCCCTTTTTAAGGGGGGTTGGGGGGGATCATCCTTATATTGTCTTCTTGTCAAAAACAAATCAATTTTGATCCTGACTTTGAAAATCCCCTGCGGTTGGGAGCAGGGCGTTTTCATTCTCAAAAATGTTAGTTTCTCAAACTAGCCAATAATCTGAAATTCAGAGGTTTTTAACTACTAATAAATCAATTAATAGTAAAAAATCCTCCTGTCTCCCTGAATCTCCCCCCTTTTTAAGGGGGGTTGGGGGGGATCATCCTTATATTGTCTTCTTGTCAAAAACAAATCAGTTTTGATCCTGACTTTGAAAATCCCCTGCTGTGGGAGAGGGGTTGGGGGTGAGGGCAAAGCATTTTGATTCCCCTTTAAAAAACCCTCTACGGAGGGCAAAAAACAAAAAAACAATTATTTAAAGAGGTATTAATGATGATTCCGGGTGAAATGATTATCGATGAGGGTAATATTGAGCTAAATGTGGGCAGAAATATAAAGCGCCTGTTAGTAGCAAATACAGGTGATAGAGTTTGCACTAATTAGGATTGTCAGGCAATGGGGAATAGTTAAAACGCTATAAATAAAAGACTTTAGGGGAATAAGGATTTTTCATCAATGGTGGGCATTGCCCACCCTACTTTTTTTATAAATTATGGGTGCAAAAGTTGAATTAAGTTATTATATTTGTCAAAAAAATCTCGATATATACGACAGTGCAGAGTGTCGAGGGTTAGCCACCCAAAGCGCCCTCCACCGTTATTTAACTATTCTTCAGGAAGACGAAAAAGCCGTTAAAGTTCAACTGGCAGAAGACGGTTATCAAGGTTGGTTGCCTAAAAAAGACTTAATTCATTTAATACCAACCCCTGAAAAATATTCTCCTCAAAGCATCTCAAGAGCCGATATTGAGATAAAAATACCCCAAATTGTAAAATTTGCCCTAAAAGCTATGGAAACCTCTAATTACTACCTTTGGGGGGGGACAGTTGCTCCCCACTATGATTGTTCAGGATTAGTACAAAGTGCTTATGTAAGTGAAGGAATTTGGTTGCCCAGAGACTCCTATCAACAGGAGGAATTTTGCATCAATATCTCGAAAGAAGAATTAGAGCAAGGAGACTTGATCTTTTTTGGCAAACAAAGAGTAACTCATGTGGCTATATATCTCGGTGAAGGGCGCTATATTCATAGTTCAGGAAAAGACTTGGGTAATAACGGCATCGGCATTAACTACCTACAGGATGGTATCGATAAAGTAAGTAGTAATTATTACCAAGAATTTTGGAGTTGTGGCAGAATTAATAAATCTTTTTGTCCATAATCATAAACAAACTTGAAACTATACCTCTTTTAATACAATTAGTCATGAGTGTGGAAAAAGAAATTGCCACTCGATTAGAATTACCCTTTGAAAATATGACTAGAGCAAGTCAAAGTTAGGATGATGGTGAAGGGCGCCCTCCACCCTTTTTTGATACTATAAAAGTTTGACTAAAAGATAATCATTATAATAAATTTTATGCAAACTCCCTACCAACCCAGCGCCCTTGAAACCACATGGCAACAGCAGTGGCGCGACACAGAATTATATAAAACCGATACAGATCAAAATAAACCAAAATTTTATGCTCTGTCCATGTTTCCATATCCTTCGGGAAAATTACACATGGGTCATGTGCGCAACTATGTTATAACCGATGTAATCGCCCGTTTTCAAAGAATGAAAGGGCATCGGGTTTTACACCCTATGGGGTGGGATGCCTTCGGCTTACCAGCAGAAAACGCCGCCATTGATCGAGGTATTCCCCCAGCCAAATGGACTTACGAAAATATCGAGCAAATGCGCACTCAACTGCAACAGTTAGGCTTATCCATTGATTGGAGTAGAGAAGTTGCCACTTGCTCTCCTGAGTATTATCGTTGGACACAGTGGCTATTTTTGCAATTCTATCAAGGAGGATTAGCTTACCAGAAAGAAGCCGCCGTTAACTGGGATCCAATCGATCAAACGGTTTTAGCTAACGAACAAGTGGATGCAGACGGCTATTCATGGCGCAGTGGTGCGAAGGTAGAAAGGAAATTATTAAGACAATGGTTTTTTAAAATTACCGATTATGCCGAACAATTATTACAAGATTTAGACCAATTGGATGGCTGGCCCGAAAGAGTCAAAACCATGCAGGAAAATTGGATTGGTAGATCGACGGGCGCTTATTTAGAATTTCCTGTGATAGGTAGCGATGAAAAAATCGCCGTTTTTACCACTCGCCCTGACACCGTATATGGTGTTACTTATGTAGTATTAGCGCCCGAACACCCCCTCACACCGTTAGTAACTACCCCAAAGAGAAAAGAAGCGGTGGAAGCCTTTAGGGCAGAAGTGAGTAAGGAAAGCGAAATCGAGCGCACGGCAGACGATAAACCGAAAAAAGGTACTTTCACAGGGGGAAAAGTCATTAACCCCTTTACGGGGGAAGAAATCCCCATTTTAATTGCTAATTATGTCCTCTATGAATACGGCACGGGCGCTGTTATGGGCGTACCAGCGCACGACACCCGTGATTTTAAATTTGCCACTGAGAATAACTTACCCATCAAAATCGTTATTCTCCCTGATGATGCTGATAACGCTGATATTTGCTTACTAGAAGCCTACACCGAAGCTGGAACGATGGTTAACTCCGGTTGCTTCACTGGCATGGATTCTGTTAAAGGTAAAGAAGCCGTCATCAAATTTGCCGAAAATCAGGGTTACGGGAAAGAAAGAATACAATATCGCCTCAGAGATTGGTTAATCTCCCGTCAAAGATATTGGGGTTGTCCCATTCCCGTCATTCACTGTCCTGAATGTGGTACAGTGCCAGTGCCTGATACAGATTTACCCGTTAAATTACCTGATCAAGTGGAATTTTCAGGGCGCGGTCCTTCTCCCCTTGCTAAACTTGATCATTGGGTTAATGTACCTTGTCCAAATTGTGGCACACCAGCCAAAAGAGAAACCGATACTATGGATACTTTTATCGATTCTTCTTGGTATTTCTTCCGCTATACCGATGCAGTGAATGAAAATAAACCATTTGATCTCGATCAAGTTAACGATTGGATGGCAGTGGATCAATATGTAGGTGGTATTGAACACGCTATCTTACATTTATTATATTCTCGTTTCTTCACCAAAGTAGTCAGAGATCGAGGTTTGGTGGGCGCTGATGAACCTTTTAAGCGTCTGTTAACCCAAGGAATGGTACAAGCTATTACCTATAAAAATCCTGAAACTGGTAAATATGTAATTTCTGAAAATGTCGTTAGTGAAACTTTAGCAGATGGTAAAACCATTCACAAAGACAAAGAAACGGGTGCTATTCTCTCGGTATTTTACGAAAAAATGTCTAAATCGAAATATAATGGCGTTGATCCGCAAGTAGTATTATCGAAGTATGGGGCAGATACGGGGAGAATGTTTATTTTATTTAAAGCGCCCCCCGAAAAAGATTTAGAATGGGACGATGCGGATGTAGAGGGGCAATTTAGGTTTTTAAATCGAGTTTGGACATTAATTCATGAATATATCGATCATGGTGTAATTAATGCTCAAGTTGATACGGATAATTTAAGTAAACCAGAAAAAGATTTAAGAAGGGCAATTCATACCGCTATTAAGGAAATTTCCGAAGATTTAAACGGTGATTATCAATTTAACACCGCCGTATCAGAATTGATGAAATTAAGCAATGCTTTAAAAGATAGTAAAAATCTTAATTCTCCAGTATATGCAGAAGGAATTAACACATTAGTATTATTACTAGCGCCCTTCGCCCCTCACATAGCCGAAGAATTATGGCACAATTTAGGTAATACCACCTCAGTGCATTTACAACAGTGGTTAGAAGTTGATCCAGAAGCCTTAACGGTGGATGAAATTACCTTAGTAATTCAGATTAACGGCAAAACCAGAGGCACAATTAACGCCCCTGCAACGGCAACCAAAGAGGAATTACAAACCATTGCGGAAAATTCAGATATTGCGCTGAAATATATTGAGGGTAAAGAAGTTAAAAAAGTAATTGTTGTAACGAATAAGTTGGTTAATTTTGTGGTAATTTAACCCTCACCCCCAACCCCTCTCCCACAGCAGGGTGTTTTCAAAGTCAGGATCAAAATTGATTTGTTTTTGACAAGAAGACAATATAAGGATGATCCCCCCCAACCCCCCTTAAAAAGGGGGGAGATTCAGGGAGACAGGAGGATTTTTTACTATTAATTGATTTATTAGTAGTTAAAAACCTCTGAATTTCAGATTATTGGCTAGTTTGAGAAACTAACATTTTTGAGAATGAAAACGCCCTGCCATAGGAGAGGGGGGTAATAACCATAAAATAATCTATGAAAATGTCATGTCATACAAAGATATTATTACCATAGAATCAGGAAAAAGAAGTGGAAAACCTTGTATTAGAGGCATGAGAATTACAGTTTATGATGTTCTTTCCTATCTTGCTTCAGGAATGACTTATGAAGAAATATTAATAGATTTTCCTTATTTAACGAAAGAAGATATTTTGGCTTGTTTAAGTTACGCTGCCGATCGTGAGCGTAAAACTGTTTTAGTTAACCAATGAAATTGCTTTTTGATCACAACTTATCCCCACGTTTGGTAAACATCTTAGCAGATATTTATCCTAATTCTAATCATCTTTATTTAATGGGATTAGATCAACAACCCGATACCATTGTTTGGGAAATAGCACGACAACAAAACTATATTATTGTCACTAAAGATTCAGATTTTAATGAACTATCTTCTCCTATCCAAAATACTTTTTAGCAACCTCTAACTATATTAAGTAAAGAAGGTTAAATGTCAGGTAAACTAAGATAAGAGATTTTAGGGAAAAGTGCAAACTGGATTATGAGTCAGTACGATGTAATTGTTATTGGATCGGGAATTGGAGGGTTAGTCACCGCAACTCAACTAGCCTCAAAAGGTGTCAAGGTTTTGGTATTGGAGCGATATTTAATTCCCGGAGGTAGTGCTGGATATTTTGAAAGAGAAGGCTATCGCTTTGATGTGGGCGCTTCCATGATTTTTGGTTTCGGCACGGAAGGCACTACCAATCTACTCACTAGGGCGCTTGATGCTGTCAATATGTCTATTGAGACTATTCCTGATCCAGTACAAATACACTATCACTTACCTGATAACTTAGATTTGAAGGTGCATCGGGATTATGAAAAGTTTTTAGCAGAGTTATCCAGTCGTTTCCCTGATGAGGAAGGGGGAATTAGGAAGTTTTATGATGAGTGTTGGCAGGTGTTTAATTGTCTTAACTCCATGGAGTTGTTATCCTTGGAGGAAGTGCGCTATTTAACGAGGGTATTTTTTCGGCATCCTTTGGCTTGTTTGGGTTTAGTGAAATATTTACCAGTGAATGTGGGGGATATTGCCCGAAAATACATCAGTAATCCCGAATTGTTGAAGTTTATTGATATGGAGTGTTATTGTTGGTCGGTGGTACCTGCTAATAAAACACCGATGATTAATGCTGGGATGGTGTTTTCTGATCGTCATTACGGTGGCATTAATTATCCTCAAGGGGGTGTGGGGCAAATTGCGCTTAAATTGGTGGAAGGTTTAGAAAAGTTTGGCGGTGAAATCCATTATCAAGCAAGAGTTACCGAGATTTTAGTAGAAGGGGGAAGGGCGCAGGGAGTGCGCTTGGCAGATGGTAAGGAGTATCACGCCCAAAGAATTGTTTCTAATGCTACTCGCTGGGATACTTTTGATCGCCTTGTCAAACAACCTAAACCGAAAAAAGAGCGTCAATGGCAAAAAAATTATCGTCAATCGCCTAGTTTTCTCAGTCTCCATTTAGGGGTGGAAAGTAGTGTATTACCCCAAGGCACGGAATGTCATCACATTATCCTTGAGGAGTGGAAAAATTTGGAAGCGGAGCAAGGTACTATCTTTATGTCAATACCAACTCTTCTTGATCCTAGTCTAGCGCCCTCCGGCTATCACATCATGCACGTTTTTACCCCCAGTTATATGGATTATTGGCAAGATTTATCACCTCAACAGTATGAATATAAAAAGGAGGAGGGCGCTGGAAGAATAATTGAGCGCTTAGAAAAATATTTTCCCGGCTTAGATGCTGGTTTGGATTATATGGAAATCGGCACACCGCGCACCCATCGGCGCTTTTTAGGTCGTCAAAATGGTACATATGGACCTATTCCTAGCCGTAAATTGAGGGGATTATTAGCAATGCCTTTTAATCGTACCAGTATCAAAAACCTTTATTGTGTTGGCGATAGCACTTTTCCTGGACAAGGTTTAAATGCCGTTGCCTTTTCTGGCTTTAGCTGTGCGCATCGCATTGCGGTGGATTTGGGATATTAAATAGACAAGGGCAAGGAAAATTTAGAATTTAGAAAAATAATTACTTCTGCATTGTTTATAAACAGGTGATATTCTTTTCGGTAATACGGATGGTGTCACCGACGCGCGCTCACCAAATCGGGAATTTTTCCGCAACAAAAGATTGGAAGGCATTTGGCAACAACCGTTTAACTCCTCACAAAAGTTAGTAGAAACAGTTAAAGATCAAGTTTTAGCGCACATCGCCACGGCAGATCAATTTGATGACATTACCATGTTAGCCATTCGTAGAGGAGATCAATAAATTTTACATCAACAGAAAAAAGACTATCACAATTACCAAAATTAGCATAACTGTGACAGCATCAGTAAACGAAAAAAAGTCCTAGACGAATTAGGAAAACTCTCAGAAGCCACTGTAGAGAAACAAGAGTTACTCTATATGTTAGAAGAAGACACCCGACATTCATTATCCATTACCTTTATGAATCCACTTTTTCATCAAGCCTTAATTAATTATTCATTTCTCATTGACTACCGATATGATAGTATCTGAGATGAATTAAGACGATGATGATTAGGTGCTTGAGGAGAAACCATCATGAAATACCAAAGACTAGAAAATGTACCCATTCCCCGACAAAATAGTAATCCCATTAGAATAGGGGTGATTGGGGTGGGAAATATGGGGCAACATCACACCAGAGTATTAAGTCTTCTCAAGGGTGTGGAATTAGTCGGTATTGCTGATGTAAATATTGAGCGCGGTTTAGATATTGCCAGTAAATACCGCGCTCGTTTTTTTGATAATTATTTAGAAATGTTACCCCATGTGGATGCAGTGTGCATCGCAGCGCCCACCAGACTACATCACCAAGTGGGTTTGGATTGTTTTAAAGCTGGAGTTCATGTTTTAATCGAAAAACCCATCGCCGCTAGTATAGAAGAAGCAGAATCTTTAGTTAATGCGGCAGCTGAAGCTCATTGTATCCTACAGGTAGGGCATATCGAAAGATTTAATCCCGCTTTTCAGGAATTGAGTAATATTTTAAAAACTGAGAATTTATTGGCACTGGAAGCGCATCGCATGAGTCCTTATTCTGATCGTGCCAATGATGTTTCGGTGGTGTTAGACTTAATGATTCATGATCTTGATTTATTTCTCGAATTAGTCAAAGCGCCCGTCACCAAACTCAGCGCCACGGGGAGTCGGGCGCCGGAATCAAAATATTTAGATTACGTCACCGCTACCCTCAATTTTGCCAATGGTATAGTTGCCACTGTCACGGCTAGTAAAGTAACCCATCGTAAAATTAGGCGTATTACAGCACACTGCAAAAATAGCTTAACCGAAGCAGATTTTTTAAATAACGAGATATTGATCCATCGTCAGACTACCGCTAACTATACCACCGATTACGGTCAAATTCTCTACCGTCAAGATGGTTTAATCGAAAAAGTTTATACCAGTAATATTGAACCTCTCCACGCTGAATTAGAACATTTTGCCAGTTGTGTGCGCGGTGGTGATCAACCCTCCGTAGGGGGTGAGCAGGCGCTGAGGGCGCTACGTTTAGCCAGTTATATTGAACAATTAGCCCTAGATGGTAAAGTATGGCAAGATTTAACAGTTAACGCCAATAATCAAGAAGGTGTTATCGTTTAATGGATAATTGATAATGGACAATGAAAGACTACGAATTAAGGTTTGCTGAATAACTGACGTTACGCACTGATTCAAATGTTAAGGGAGGTTTCAGGTAGCAGGTAGCAGGTTTCAGGTTTAAAACCCTTCCCTCCATAGACTCTTGTACAACAAAAAGATCAATAAACATAAGTTTCTTGTCAATTCTTTAACCTAATACCTGACACCCGACACCTGACACCAACAATTAATTCTATATTTTGCGTAACATCAGTGAATAATTCAGAAATGTTAATTCATAAGGTTTAATATCAAGTTCGGATAATTAGTTACAAATACATTATCTCTTCGCACTTTACCCACCGTGTAATGAATTACACGGAACTAATAGTATCTCGTTCAATAAATTGAACTAAGATACTGATATTACTAATTTGTAAGTGATCGCGCAGCGGCAGCCTTCGGCTGATCAAACGGACTTGATCTAAAATATAGTAAAAGCATCAAAAAATACGCAGAATTACGCTTTTTTTAATAAAAATACAGTTAAAATACAAGATTGCAAATACTACACGAGGATACTAAAACCTCATAATTGTCAATTATCCATTGTCAATTTACCCTCACGACTTCATTTTATAAAACCAATCCCAACTCACCTATTTTTGCCAAATAGTTTTGATATTGACAAACTCTAGGATACCTTCTTTGCCCAATTCTCGACCATAACCAGATTTTTTGATACCACCAAAAGGTAAGCGCACGTTAGACTTTACTAAACCATTGATAAATACCGAACCCGACTCCAAATCACGGATACAAGCATCGATATATTTTTCATTATGAGTCCATACCGAAGCGCCTAAACCAAAACGACTACTATTGGCAAGATTAATGGCTTCTTTCACATTTTTAACGGTGAATAGTAAGGCAACCGGACCAAAAAACTCCTCATCCATGCCCGGAGAATGGGGAGGAATATCAGTCAAAATGGTAGGGGGATAAAAATTGCCTTTGCTAGTGATGGATTTGCCACCTACCAGCGCCCTCCCTCCCATACTAATGGTAGTATTAACCTGTTTTTCTAAATCCGCTAAAATATCGGGAGTCGCTAAGGGACCTAAATCCGTATCCTCAAGGCTAGGATCACCTATTTTGAGAGCTTGAAACTTTTGTACTAATAATTGTGTGAAGACGGGCGCTATTTCTTCTTGCAGGATAAAACGTTTAGCACCGATGCAGGATTGACCATTATTCATGATTCTAGCTTGTACAGCAACGGTGGAGGCTTCCTCTAAATCAGCATCTTCTAAGACAATAAAAGGATCACTTCCGCCCAACTCCAAAACAGTTTTTTTCAACTCTTCTCCAGCCACTTTCGCCACGCTACTACCAGCCGTTTCACTGCCCGTTAGGGTAACACCTTTAACACGATCATCTCTGATGATACCTTCCACTTGAGAAGCACCAATTAACAGGGATTGAAATACTCCCTTGGAGAATCCAGCGCCCTTCAAAATAGTCGCAATGGCTAAGGCACATTGAGGCACATTGGAAGCGTGTTTTAATAGGGCTACATTCCCAGCCATGAGGCATGGCGCAACAAACCGAAAAACTTGCCAAAAAGGGTAATTCCAAGGCATCACGGCTAAAATAACCCCTAAAGGCTGATAGTTTACATAGCTAAGGGTGGCTTCGGTGTTAACGATTTTATTAGCTAGAAATTCAGCGCCATGATCGGCATAGTAACGACATACAGAGGCAGATTTTATTACTTCGGCAAGGGCGCTGTTAATGGGTTTGCCCATTTCGAGGGTGATTAGTTTTGCCCAGTCGGGCGCTGATTCTTCTAATATTTCCGCAGCGCGCCTTAATTTTTCCGCCCTCAACTCCAAGGAAGTTTTGCGGTAATTTTGAAAAGTATCTTCTGCTAGGCTTAATTTTGCGTCAATTTCTGCATCTGTCAAAGCAGGAAATGTTTGGATTACTTCGTTATTGTAAGGATTGATACTGGTAATCATAATTAGTTTTTAGGGGGAGAAGGGGAGACAAAATTTAGAATTTAGAATTTAGAATTTAGAAAGTAAAGTTAATTCAATATTTTCTATTAATAATTTATTTATAATGAATTGTTTAGCATTCTACATTCTACATTCTACATTCCCTCTATTGTCCTTTGCACTTTATTGTCAATTATTGATGGGGCGATAAACCAAATCATCATCTGAATCAGAATCAGGCTCAATTTCAATGGCAACTCGAATTAATAAAGCGGTTAAAATAACACTACTGGTAACAGAACTACCACCATAACTAAACATAGGAAAAGGTACACCGGTAGTGGGGAGGGCGCCCGTCGCCACCCCAATATTAAGTAAGGCTTGACCCACTAAAATCACCATTACCCCCAAAGCCACCAAACGATTAACAGGATGTACCGATTTGATAGAAATGACAAGGGAAATAGTAGCATAAATCATCAACATCATTATTAAAATTACTCCTCCCACAAAACCAAACTCTTCCGCAAATACCGAGAAAATGAAATCAGTATATTGAATAGGAAGATAAAATAACTTTTGTTGAGACATGCCAAAACCAGCGCCCCAGCCCTGACCAGAACCGATCGCCAATAAACTTTGACTCAACTGATAACCGTCTCCTCGCATATCACTCCAAGGATCACGAAAAGAAGTAATACGCCTCAACTGATAACTATTAATACTAATACTAAAAACCGCCATGGCAATACCTCCCACGGCGACGCTTCCTAATTGCCAAAAAGGTAAACCAGCACCCAAGGCAATAAACCAAAACATCATGCCACACAAAGCGGTGGTACTAAGATTTGGTTGTGCCAAAATAATTACCAAAGTCATCGCAAATGTACCTAGCCAAATGATGCGACTTCCATTGGATTGACGTTGCCAAGTGCCAAAAATATATGCCCCCTGTAAAACAATTAAAGGTTTCATAAATTCAGAAGGTTGGATGGTAACAGTACCTAATCTTAACCATCTTTCCGCACCGTTTACCTCTTCCCCCAAGCCCAGAATCGTCAACATGACTAAAGCTAAAACAAAATAGTAAAGGAAAGGAGAAAACAAAAGAATTTTTTTGATGGGTGTACGATAAATGATTTTAGAAAAAAGTAAAGCCACCGTAATCCAGATGATTTGACGGGTAAAATGATACCAACCGTTACCACTTATTTTTAAACCTTCGGCATAAGAAGCGGAAAAAAGAGCAATTAAACCCACAAATAACCAAACAAAAGTTAACCAGCGTATTAATCGCGCCTCAAAGTTCCATTGGTTTGTTAACGGCTCATAAAAAGGGATAAGGTGATAAAACGGAATTTTCATCATAATTAGGTGGTGCTGAAAAAGTATTTTGGTGAGGGGAGGTGTCAGGTTTCGGGTGTCAGGCGGTGCATTGAGCTTGTCGAAATATGTCAGGTGAAATCCTTGTAAATTAAAGAGTTAAGCCAAATAGTTATTTTTCCTAAAAAAACCAACCGTAGGAATGTAAGCCTTTGCCAAGAAGATTTACCCCAAGATAGCATATCCAAACCACAAAAAACCCTGTACCAGCGATAATGGCAGGTTTTCTGCCCTGCCAACCTTTGGTAATACGAGCGTGTAAATAAGCGGCAAATACTAACCAAGTGATCAACGCCCAAGTTTCCTTCGGGTCCCAACTCCAATAAGAGCCCCAAGCCTCATTTGCCCATACAGCGCCCGATATGATGCCAATGGTTAGTAAAGGAAACCCTAAACCGATGATGCGGTAACTGATATTATCGAGGGTATCCACTAGGTTGAGGCGCGCTGGGGAAAGATTAACTACTTCTGATTTTGTTAAAACTGCCGTAGCGCCCTTCCCCTCCATGGCTAGAGAGTTACTAAAATTAAATTTTTTCACGTTACGATAAGCGCCCGTACCCACAGAACTACCTTTAAGCTCAATTTCTTTGCCTTGAGTTAAAATCAGAAAGGCAAGGGCTACCAAAGCGCCCACCATCAAAGCGGAATAACTGAGCATCATTACACTAACGTGCATCATCAACCAATTTGATTTTAACGCTGGAACTAAAGGCTCACTGTGTTGCATTTCCGCAGGTAATGACATAGTAGCAAAAGCAGTAATACCCATTAAAACTGGAGTTGTCACCACTCCCACCAAACGACTTTGACTCATTCCCTCAGCGATCAAATGTACTGTAGTGATGCCCCAAGCCAAGAAAAATAAAGACTCATAAAGATTACTCAAAGGGAAATAACCCCCTTCAATCCATCGGGCTAATAAAAGAGTAGCCATAGCCATATTGGCAATAATCACCCCAGTTTTGCCTAACTTGGGTAATATCGTCAAAGAGGGGAGGGCGCTACCCACCCAATAAAGCAACATCGCCAAAAATAAAACGGCGAAAGAAAGATTATCTAAAGTATTTTGTAAATTAATTAAATCCATGTTTTTTCAGTTACAACGGAGATAGCAGACTTCTCTATTGCCATTTTAATTCATTTTTGCTCTCTATATTGGTTTGTAAGCTAGTTTGCATTTAATAATTTTTATCACTCAAAAGTCTTGTTTCTGTTATGGATTAGTTTGATGGGAATCAAAATGTTTTGCTATTAGACCTCTTCAATAATTATTGTAGTGTAATACCTTCGCCCAAAAAAAAACCAGAAAAATAATAAAAAAGAGAACATAACAACAGATGGCACAATGATATGTGATAGTGAATTATATAGTCAAGAGAATATTCAATTAATGGGTAAAACGAAATGGATAACAAGAGTACCATTAACGATAAAAAAAGCTCAAGAATTAATAAGAAAAAGAGAAGAATCAGGAAACATTGAGGGGGCTATTTTGTCGTGCAAAAAAAATAGAGATTAGAGAGAATTGTCAGTGGATAGAGACATAAACTGGCAATCATTTTCACTCAAATGATTACTAATAGGGTGTTCTCTTTATGTACTATGATTTATTACTAAATGAAGTGCTGAAGGTAGGTTGTATGGGGTGAAGGGCGCCCTCCACCATTCCAGAAGATTAACTTTTAGTGAATATTTAAAGTAAGATAAATGATACAGGAAATTGATTTTATTATCGGCGGATAAGTTAATCAAATTTTTGCTGAAAATAAGAGAAATTATAAATACAATCAAATCTATGAAGCTAAGACATAATTGCTTAAAAGACCTTTTAAAAATCCCCGAATATTTAAGTAAAAATAAAATAGCATTTTGCTCTTTAGAAATAGAATTACCGGACTGGTTCTTAAAATTTAGTAAATTATTTCCCTATCAAATAGGTTTACAAATTAGACGAGAATATCGTCATATTGCCATGGGGCTAAGAGCATTCCAATTCAAAGATATTGATTCAGTTTTTATATTTGAATTTTATAATCAACATTGCTTATTCTTACTTCCTCTATTGTTATTAAGAGGTAAATTAACCTTTTTGTGTATTCATGGAAATCAGCAATTTGCTATGAATAGTAAAATTAAATATTTAGGTTTTATTTATTTAAAAATATATCTACAATTACTTAAAAATTTAAAAGTAGTTCTCCTAGAAATTGATGATAATGTTATTCCTGAGAAATATAGATTTCCTAACCATTGTAAATATTTAATGCCCCTTCCCATCATTAGTGAAATTACACCAAGACTAAAGTTAGGAGAAAGATTATCAGGGAATAACGTTATCAAAATTGGGGTAGTCGGCATGATTCGCCCCGATAAACCAATCGCCCTTATCCTCCATAAAATACAAGAATATATCGCTCAAAGTAATCACCAATGTGAATTAATTATCGGCACACCCATAAATCAAAAACCTGTTTATTTAGATGGAATAAAGGGTACTTTTTTAGATACCACTAGGCAAGAAGACTATTTGAAAGTGTTACAACAAATAGATATATTAATCATTTACTATGACAAAGAGCGTTATTTTTACCGTGCTAGTGGAGTAATTAGCGATGCAGCTTCGGCTGGTTATTATATCATCGCTTCTGATTATCCTGTCATTCATCATCAACTTAATTATCCTGCGAAGATTGGCTACAATTTCTCTGAATTTGAAGAAATACCTCAATTAATTGATCAAACCATTGAAAATATAAAAAATCATGGACAGGATAACCATTGGCAGTGGAGAAAAGGTAGAACAGCAGAGTCAATTGCTCCTATATTTGAGAAGTCTTTTTATTTATCCAGCGCCCTCCACCATTAAATCTCTTTATCTTGTGATAGATAAACAGATTTGAAAAAATTTCACCTGAAAGTAGTACAATAATAAGTACAAAAATCAAGCTAGAATCAAAATGAAAACACTAAATACCAGTACAGCTAGAGCTAATTTATTTGGTTTAGTGCAACGGGTAAACCAAGACCATATACCAGTGATTATTACCAGTAAAAATGGTGATGCAGTGTTACTATCAAAGGAAGATTGGGATAGCTTACAAGAAACTCTTTACTTGCAATCTATTCCAGGCTTAGTAGAATCCGTAAAACAAGCAGAATCAGAAAATGATTGGGTATCAGAAGAGGAATTTTTGAAGGTATTAGATGGTGTGGAAAATTGAGTTCAGTCGTAAGGCTTTGAAAGATGCTAAGAAAATAAAATTAGCTAACCTCGACAGTAACCTTAAACAATTACTTCAGATATTAAAAGAAAATCCCTATCAGCCACCATACGAAAAATTATCGGGAAATCTTACGGGTTATTATTCAAGGCGGATTAATATTAAGCATCGTCTAGTTTATGCCATTGATGAAAACAATAGAAAAGTTAAAGTTGTTTCTGTTTGGTCACATTATGAGTAAGAAAATCTTTATTAACCCAGCGCCCTCCACCAATAAACCCTCCATCGGTAGTTTTATCAATCAGGTTTTTATCATTGCTTACAAAGAAAATACCGATTTATTAGAAAAAACGCTACGAGATCAAGGTTTTCAATGTGAAATTTTACGACAACCTCCTTTGAATGAAACCAACAAGAATTATTCTCCTAGTTATTTGTGTTTGCTCAATCACAAGGGCGCTTGGCAGAGAATTATTAACATTAATAAACCCTGTTTAATTATTGAGGCGGATTTTGTGCCAGTTATCAATATGGATCAACTACCTTTAGCATTCCCTCAAAATGAGGAAAAATTAGGTATTAACTGGCTTTATACCTGCGCCCCTCAAGTGTATTCCGTATCTTCAGATATGTATGCCCAAGGCTTTTCTACCTCAATGGTAGCTTATATTATTTCCCCTCAAAGTGCAAAATACTTGATAGATTTAGC
The DNA here is from genome assembly GCA_015272165.1 of Cyanobacterium sp. T60_A2020_053. Classification (NCBI taxonomy): domain Bacteria; kingdom Bacillati; phylum Cyanobacteriota; class Cyanophyceae; order Chroococcales; family Geminocystaceae; genus Cyanobacterium; species Cyanobacterium sp. T60_A2020_053. The sequence continues at coordinate 60,652 of JACYMF010000105.1, read as the reverse complement.
AGAGGAAATTAAAGAAAAGTATGGGGAAGAAAATTATTCATCTTGGGATGGTGAAGTTGATAGTTACTTAAGAAACAGAGGATTAAAAAATTATATTCCCTTTCGTTGCTACGGTGAACATGGAGGAAAACCCAATTTAGAACATAAAAAAAATGGTTTGAGCTTAAAACATCGAGCCGATATACTCTATAGTAAATTAGCTTTTATGCCTGACTATGCTTCTAATGCGAAATATCCCTTTTTAACTTTAGTTCAGGAAAGATTTTATGGACGTATAAAAGGTATTGGTCGCTTTTTATTCGGTAAATTTATTCGTTTACCAGTATTAAAAAAATCTTCTGTGCCTTGGCGCATTCTATGGTTTTGCGTTAGTAAATATGTCTTATTTTAGAATTAGTCCAGAAAAAAAATTAGTTCTTTCACCTTGAGTATTGAGTATGATAAATTACTGAGGTTTGAAGATAAACTCAACACTATCCCATCATTTGATATTTAGTTAATTATGATAGATTTTACCGTTGCCATCTGTACTTATAACGGAGCAAAAAGAGTTCCAGATGTACTCAAAAAACTCAAACAGCAAGTTGAAACCGAAGATATTAACTGGGAGATAATAGTTATTGACAATAATAGTAACGATAATACTGCTGAAGTAATAAAAAAATACCAAAATAATTGGAATTTATCTTATCCCATTAAATATTATTTAGAAACCAGACAAGGATTAGCTTATGCAAGGCAAAAAGCGGTCGAAGAAGCAAAAGGAACTTTAATTGGTTTTCTCGACGACGATAACTTACCAAACCAAAATTGGGTCAAAGAGGCTTATCTCTTTGGTCAAAGATACCCTAAAGCAGGTGCTTATGGTAGTAGGATAAAAGGAGAATATGAAATAGAGCCACCACCCCATTTTAATAAAATAAGTAGATTTTTTGCCATTGGCGGTTCTGATAAAATAATTTGCTATACATCCGATAATTATAAATACTCCCATAAAAGAGTGTTGCCATCGGGCGCTGGAATCGTTGTTAATAAACAAGCATGGTTAGATAGTGTTCCTCAAAATCTATTTTTGCAAGGTCGAGTAACTGGACTTCAACTACCGGGGGATGATTTAGAAGCATTCTTATATTTAAGAAAACAGGGTTGGGAAATTTGGCATAACCCAGCAATGGAAATCAATCATAAAATCCCCAAAAAACGTTTAGAAAAAGACTACATTATTAATTTAATGAGGGGATGTGGTTTAAGTAGATACTACACTCGAATGTTAAGCTGGAAAGTATGGCAACGCCCTTTTATTCTTCCTCTTTACGCAATTAATGATTTAAGAAAAATTATGATTCACTTTTTTGAGTATGGAAAACTATCTGAAACAGATATTGTTTTGACAGCAGAAAGAAAATTTTTGTTAAGTTCATTAATTAGCCCTTTTTATTTTTGGAAACATCAAATTTTCAGGAGATGAATGTTAATAATGCCTATTATTTCCGTAATTATACCAGTTTACAATGGTGAAAAGACCATACAGGAGACCATTAAATCTGTACTTGAACAAACATTTACTGACTTTGAATTAATTATTATTAATGATGGTTCAACTGATTCTACCCTAGTAAAAATTGCTCAACTTAAAGATGATAGAATGAAAGTATTATCTTTTCCTAATAAAGGTTTAGCTACCAGTCGCAACCGTGGAATTACTAATTCTCAGGGTGATTATTTAGCTTTTATCGATGCCGATGATCTGTGGACAAAAGATAAATTAGAGTTACAATTAAAAGCATTACAAGGAAATGAAGAAGCCGTTTTAGCTTACAGTTGGACAGATTATATTGACGAAGATAGTCGATTTTCCCGTTCTGGTTTACACTCAACATTTAGTGGCAATGTATATGAGAAATTATTGATAGGAAATTTTCTGGAGAGTGGTTCTAATCCTTTAATAAGAAAAAAAGTATTTACTAAAATTGGTAATTTTGATGAATCTTTCCCCGGTGTAGAAGACTGGGATTTATATTTACGCACAGCAAAAAAATATCATTTTATATGTGTTCCTTCTTCACAAGTTTTATATCGAATTTCTTCTAATTCCATGTCCACAAACATAGCAAAAATGGAAAAATTTGGCTTATCAGTAATTCAAAAAAACTTTGCCGAGACTTCTCCTTCATTAAAACCATTGAAAAAAGCTACATTAGCTGACTTTTATATGTATCTCACCCTTAAATCAGTAGAAGGAAAACCAAGTTTTTAAAAAAGTTTGAATGGATTAAAGTATTTTTTTGTTTTATTACAAAAAGAACCACTAATTATCAAAAAAAGGCAACGTTTGACTTCAATTTTATTGTTTAAACTATTAGTGGGCTTATTTCTACCTGCTTCGTTTGCAGAAAAATTATTAAATTGGGCTAAAAATACTACAATAAATCGATAATAGATAAGAAATAGTGTTAATTTTTTTGGAAAAGATAAAATGATGTTTTTGGAAAAAATGATTTGTCTATACGGCAAACTTAAATTAAAGTTTAATCAATATCTAATTGAACTAGAAGAAAAAAGCTCACAAATATTCGATGATGATTTGCCTACAGTAGCTGATCTTGGGGGTATCGGAAAAGGTTCTACCCAAATACTGCCTGGTTTTGGGAGGGTAAAAGTTGTCACAGTTAATTTATTTGATCAGGCAGATATACAAGATGACGTTACTTCATTATTAGCAGTTAAAACCATAGAGAATTACCTTACTTGGGAAACAACTTTAGCCGGATTAGAACAAACTTATTATGAAGTCTGGGAAAAAACGAATAAAAAAAATCCTCGAAGTCAATACTACCCCTTAAATTCAAGTCAGCAAAGACAATGGGCGGTTAACGTTGATTCATACAGTTGGAATTTAAGATTAATCAAGCAAGGATACTGGCGAGAGGGTTTACAGGGAATGTTAGAAAATAATTGGCAGATAATTGCTAAAGAAACAACTGCTAGACTTCTGGAAAAGAGATTTTTTATTAAGTAATTTCTATGAAATCTACTCTTTCAAACCCAGCGCCCTCCATCCCATCCAGAGAATGTTGGTTGGGTAAGGAAACCCAACCTAAACCAGCGACAATTAATCAATTAGCGCATTTAACAAAACATCAGTCAAAGACATATTTTGCATATCCTCAAGGGTAACAGTATCAACGATGTCATATTTAGCGCCCGCCGACTCCAACAAATCATCTAATGCTTTAAAATACTCCGTAGCCCTTTTATCCTTGCCAACTTGAATAAAAGAAATACCTAACTCCTCATCCCGATCAATTTTTTCCGTAGCTTCCATGATAATGCGGATAATTTCCTTCGGCTCATCAGGGATACCATCAGTAATAATTAACATAGTTTCGCCACTTTTTGCCTCTCCCCTAGCCTTGCGCAGGAAATAATTATCTAAAGCATCCTCTAAAACGCTTCTCAAATCCGATTTTCCCATGGGTTCATTGTGGGCATAAATCTGCTCAATTTTACTGGCAGTCATGTTATCATAACGTTTAAAACGCCCTGAATAGAGATAAATCGTAATGCCATCCGGATCAATTTCTTCACATTTTTTAGCCAAGGCAATGGTGGATTCTTGAGCAATTTCCCACCTCGTTTTACCCTGCCCATCATCAGCATTTAAACTACTACTTTTATCGATGATTAAAGTATAATCACGATTCATCACCAAACTATTATTATCAGTATTCATCAGTATTAATTCCTAAAATTTCTGCCTACTCAGAATCATAGCGAAAAAAAAAGAAGCTAAATTGTAAATTGTTATTGCAAATCTGGGGAAAATCCTTAAATTTAAGCTAGAACGGACTTACAAGGTTAACTTAAATATAGAAAATTATTAGGATTAAAACAATGGATCAAGAAAAAAAATATCGCATGGTTTGTACCCTCAGCTTTGGGGATATTTACGCTCAAATTATCATTTGGCTAATCGTTATTTTTGTTAGTTTAGCAAGTACCCTAGCCCTGTGGAGTAGCACCCGTCAAATTTATGCTTTTGCCACCGTTGGCATCGTTTTAGTGTTATCTTTACCCTTCCTTCTCTTCGCTTTTGTCACTACTTTATTTAATCACATTGAATTTGTGCCTATGGAAGAAGTAGAAAATAATCGGGGGCGTAATCGAGAAAAAATGATGACTTCTAAACCAGCACAAGCCATTTAACAAAATTATATAGTAATGGGTTGAATAATATTCAACCCCTACGGCGTTTTCACTTCTCCAAAAATGCAGACAGGGTGACTGTTTCACCGTGCAATAATCTTTATATCTGCTTCTTCTTCCAAGATTTAGATTTTTGGTTCGACTTTGAAAATCCCCTGCTTAAACTTTTACGATTCAACTTCCACCGGTGCGAAAACTTTTAATTTGTGGGGAATTACTTTAAATTTTGCAGGGGTGATGGTAGTAATTTCCCCATCAGTGTTAATGCTGTAAGATTTACGGGTATGTACTTCAAATTCTTGCCCTTCTAAAGTCCTCACCCATTGTAACTGATGCTGTCTTCCTTCTGGTAAATGCCAAATTAAAGGAAAAATTTGCCACCAGTGTTTTAACTCTAAGCTATATAAATCTAATTTTTGGTCATCAATAGCAGCATTTTCTGCAACAGCCATGCCACCGCCATAATAGCGCCCGTTACCCACCGCAATTTGAATGGTTTTAAAGCTAGGTAAAGATTCCCCGTCAACTACCACAGTAGCAGTAAAAGGACGAGTAGAAGCTAATACCTGTAAAGCAGTTATGCCATAAGCTAAAACTCCCCAACGTCTCTTTAAACCCTTAGATAGTTTTTCGGTAATATCCACACTCAAACCAATACTAGCCACGTTAAAAAAATATTTACCGTTAACTAATCCTAAATCAATACACTTGAGATGACCATTAATAATAACATCACAAGCATCCTTAATATTAGTGGGTATTCCTAAAGTCCGAGCCAGATCATTGGCAGTGCCAAAGGGTAAAATACCTAAAGGTAAATTAGTTTCTACTAAACTATCCACCACGGCATTAAGAGTGCCATCTCCGCCACCAACAATGACTAAATCAATGCGAGAATGGTATTCTGTGATTACAGTCTTTAATTCTTGAATACTTTGAAGGGGTTTAACGATTAACTCAAAACCATGGGAGTAAAAATGTTCTACTGCCATGGGAAATAGTTTTTTGCCGTTACGAGAATGAGTATTGATCAATAACAAGGCTTTTTTTCCCACAGCGCCCTTCACCCCCTAATGATTTTGGACATAGTTAACTAAAGCACGTAAGCCAAGACGGTAACTATCCAGCCCAAAACCGCTAATTTGACCAATGGCCACGGGCGCTATATAAGAATGATGACGAAAATCTTCTCGCCGATAGATATTACTAATGTGAACCTCCACCGTAGGGAGATTCACCCCAGCTAAGGCATCTCGAATGGCAATACTGGTATGGGTATAAGCACCAGCATTAATCAAAATTCCCTGAGCATAACCCCTTGCTTGATGAATAAGATCGACCAATTCTCCTTCGTGGTTAGACTGATGGGCAAAAATCGTTGCCCCTAGGGTTAGACTATCGTTGACTAAAGTCTCATTAAGATCAGCTAAGGTATATTTACCGTAAATATCTGTTTCTCTAGTACCCAATAGGTTGAGATTTGGTCCATGTAATACTAGAATTTTTGATCTAGTATCCATTTGATCGGTTTCTACCATGTTTTCCACAGTTATTAACGATAGCGACGATCATTAACTGGAATAGGAATTAACTCAGGTTCAGGTTCGGCGGAAGGTCCAGCCAATGCCTCAATTAACTTTTGAGTCCACTCTTTGATTTTTTCGATGATTTTCTCTATTTGACCCATTAATAAAGAAGACTCCTTTTGATTGTTTTTAATCTTTACAATCCATCATAACTGTTCATATTCGGAAATGCAACTATTCAAAAGAATAGAAAACGAAGAATGTAGAAGTAATTGTTGTCTAAATTCTAACTTTTCTTGCCCTTTTGACACTATTTAGGTGAGTTGATCGACAAATCGAGCAAATTTATCTAAACCTTTTTCGATAGTTGCCATGTCAGTGGCGTAGGAAAAACGAATACATTTATCTTCTCCAAAAGCAATACCCGGAATGGTAGCAACTTGTTCTTCTTGGAGTAGTTTTTGGCAAAAATCAAGGGAATTTAAACCTGTGGCACTAATGTCCACAAAAAGATAAAATGCGCCGTCAGGGAGAGGGGCGCTGATTTGAGGTATAGCTTTAATTTTGTTGTACATTACTTCTCGGCGCACGCCGAAGGCTTTGAGCATTTCGCTGACGCATTCTTGGGAAGATTCCAGCGCACTTATGCCCCCATATTGAGCAAAAGTACAGACATTAGAGGTACTATGTCCTTGTATTTTAATCATAGCTTTGGTAATTTCAAGTGGTGCAGCTACATAACCTAAACGCCATCCCGTCATGGAGTATGCTTTAGCAAAACCATTACTAATAATAGTACGTTTAAAGATTTCTTCATTAACCGCACCGATACTTAAATGAGTGGCGCCGTCATAGAGAATTTTTTCGTAAATTTCATCGGATACTACTAAAATATCATGGTCAATAATCACTTGCGCGAGGGCTTTAATTTCTTCAGGAGTGTAAACAGCGCCCGTCGGATTAGAAGGAGAATTAAGTACAAATAATTTAGTTTGGGGAGTGATGGCGGATTTTAATTGTTCAGGAGTGATTTTGTACTGGTTGAGGGCGCTGGTAGGCACAATCACTGATTTTCCTGCGGCGAGTGTTACCATTTCGGGATAACTTAACCAATAAGGGGAAGGGATAATTACCTCGTCACCCGGTTCAATCAATGCCATGATTAAATTATAAAGAGAATGTTTTCCCCCGTTGGTGACAATAATATTTTCAGGTTGATAGCTAAGGTTATTATATTCCTTCAGTTTACGAGCAATAGCTTCTCTTAACTTTAATTCCCCTGCGGCAGCACCGTATTTAGTTTTACCTTCATCAAGGGCTTTTTTAGCTGCTTCTTTAATATGAATGGGGGTGTCAAAATCAGGCTCACCAGCACTAAAACTACAAACATCAAGACCTTCAGCCTTCATGGCTTTGGCGCGCGCCGTAATGGTTAAAGTAATGGATTCATTGACCTGAGCAATTCTCTGGGCTAATTTAATCATATCTTGCTATCAAATATTATTTTCTCACTATTTTAATTAGTAATTACCAGAGAAAACTCTAATTTTAACAATAAGTCAAGAAGTCAATACTTAGGCGTTGATAAAAAAGTATTTTGGGTGTCGGTGATGAGACATCTCCAAAAATTACTTTTCCTTAGCTTGTAGGGGTTGAATAATATTCAACCCTTACCGGATTCAGCCCTGAAAATAGCTCTAATAGAAGAAATCCAATAATTCTAAGGTTTTATTGTCTTGTTGACCATCAAAAAACTTAGCCAAAACCTCCTCAAAAACAGGAGACGAGTCAGAAATAAGGTTAAAAAGAGTCATAGATGACTGTAGTTTTTTATTGTCAGGAAAACCAAAGATACTGTCTGCGGATGTTTCTTCAATGTCTAATAAAATTTGACTACATTCTTTGAGTCTGCTTCCTAAGCAGGGCGTTTTCATTCTCAAAAATGTTAGTTTCTCAAACTAGCCAATAATCTGAAATTCAGAGGTTTTTAACTACTAATAAATCAATTAATAGTAAAAAATCCTCCTGTCTCCCTGAATCTCCCCCCTTTTTAAGGGGGGTTGGGGGGGATCATCCTTATATTGTCTTCTTGTCAAAAACAAATCAATTTTGATCCTGACTTTGAAAATCCCCTGCTTCCTAAGATGGCATGATCTAAATATGCTTCGGCTTCAAAGGGGAATTTACCCCTTATTTTTTTGCCTGTCTAGGGTGGGCGCTTAATAATGTTAAACAGATTTTAATAATTTAGTGATAAGATGCCTCGAATATTTTTTCTCGCCCCAGCGCCCTCCAATTACCCATTATCAATTATCAATTATCAATTGTTTAATGGGGTTCACCAAATAAAATAACCGAGCGCCGCAGTTTTTTGATAGTCTGAGTTGTGACATCACTAACGGATAAACCTCCAGCCGTGCGTCTTCTAACTGAACGCAATACAACTAAATCAAAATCATATTTATTAGCAGTATGAATGATCGCCTCTGCTGTATCTTCATAACGAAGAGTTTTGATGATAATTTCCACCTTTTCAGAAATTTGAGTAATAGCGCCCCTCAAGGCAGTTTGAAATAAAGTAATTTCATTTTTAGTGGCTTTTCGGTTGTGAATGTGCAAAAGAGTTACACTGCCATGGTTACTATCAGCAAAAATAGAAGCAAAATGGATCGTTTTAATAGTTTTTAGATCAATATTTTTAACCGGCACAAGAATACGGCGAATATTACTGGGTTCATCCAATAACTTCATCACTGCCACGGGGCAATGGGAAGACCAAAACACGTTATCAATCAAATTACCAAATAAACGAGCCTGAATAGTAGTAATAGGAGTCCAACCCATGACAATTAGACTAGCGTTATTTTCTCTTGCCGTGCGACTGATACCCTCCGCCACGTCATCATCAATACGCACCACAGGTTTTGAGGTAATGGCAAACTCTTCGCTATATCTCAGCGCCCTTGCCATTAATTTATCACTTTGGTTCATTTCTTCATCCAACTCCGGTTCATCCATGTGAACATGAGCCTTAGCCACCGACAGAGGAATAATCATCCCCGACTCATAACGGGCTAACATGGCTCCCATTTCAATCAAAAACTTTTCCGTATTAGGATTATTAATCGGCACAACTACGGTAAAAGGATGATTAATCAGAGAATCCTCACCAATAAAATTCTTCTCCTCATCGTTGAGGGGAAGATCAGTTGCTTTTGTAGTAGGTTTTTCAGGAAACGGAATAAGGGAAGGGCGCAGTTTGGGAGCAAATTTACCCGTTAAAATTGGTCCAGCCAAAGAAGTAGCCAACATTAATACAATTACCGCATTAAAAACCGAATCAGAAAGTAATCCAGCCTTAACACCAGCTAAAGTCGCCGCCAAAGTTGCTGCTACCTGTGGTAAAGATAAAGACCACATGGTCAAACATTGATCCCAATCATAACGAAACACATATTTAGAAGCTAAGGCCGCTAAAAATTTCCCAACAAATAAACCGACCACAATGGCAACAGTTAATAAGAAATCTTCGCTTAAAGTGGTGATAAAACTAGAAACATTCAACAATAAACCCATGGAAACGAAAAAACAGGGAATAAATAACGTACTACCCACAAACTCAATTTTTTCCTTAACAGGACCATTTCCCACCACATCATTAACAGCTAACCCAGCCAGAAAAGCGCCCACAATAATATCAATATTAATCACCTGAGCGCCCACCGACGCAAGAAAAACCGCTAAAAGAACAAATAAAAACTGGTTACTCTGCTCATCCCCCGTACGACGAAAATACTCTTTTCCCACCCGATCAAATCCATATAACACCACCACCGCATAAATAGCTAAACTTAACAACTGAATTACTAAACTAGCTAAAGAAAAATCACCACCGTGAATAGAAATACAAATGGCTAATACTAACAAAGCAGCAGTATCAGTAACAATAGTCGCACCGATGGTAACCACTACTGCTTCATTACCTACCACTCCCAAACGATTAACGATAGGATAACCCAACAGAGTATGAGAAGCTAAGAGAGAGCCAATTAACACCGAAGCATTTAAACCTATACCAAAACTTAATCCTAAAGCAGTGCCAATAATCAGGGGAAAAATGAAAGTAAAAACCCCAAATAAAAAAGATCGATTACGACTACGACGAAAATCTTCCAGATCAATTTCTAAACCAGCCACAAACATTAAATAAATTTTGCCAATATCCGCCAAGAGTTTTACTGACTCATTATTAGCCTCTAATAAGCCTAAACCATCAGTACCAAATACTACCCCAGCCACCAGCAAACCAACTAAACCGGGTAACTTAATTTTTTCAAAGATAGGCGGTACAGTGAGAATGATTAATAATAAGATGGTGAAGGTAATAACGGGACTACTGGGAATTGAAGATAATAAGTTTTCCATGAACCTCTTTAAATGGACAACAGTCAAATTGATCAATAATCTAACATTTATTAACCACTTCAATTGCAGAGGATTTTCCAAGTCGAATCAAACATATCAATTTTAGAAGGGGAAGCAGAGTCAAAAGTAATATAAAGTTCGGATAATTAGGGTTTGCTGAAAAAGTATTTTGGTGAGGGGAGGTATCAGGCTTCAGGTGTCAGGTTTCAGGTAGAATGCTGATAAATTAAAGACTTTAGCATAACTGAATACTGTGATAAATTTTGAGCTTTTATTAAAAATTGTCGATTAGTGACCAGAAAATACAGTATTTTCTCTTAAAAACCCCTATTTTTGGCACTTTTTTGGGTTTTTATGATGCTAAAAATGTTTATTTGACAAGATTTTTGATTTATTCAGCAACACCTAATTAAAAACAGCGCCCTCCACCGTAGCTTGAGAGAGACTGGTGTTAGTCAAATTAGTATTAATGAGATTAGCATAACTAAGGTCAGCGCCCATCACATTAGCCAAAGCCAAACTAGCCGATTGCAAATTACAGTAACGAAGATTTGCCCCTTCCAGATAAGCGCCCGTCAAATCAGCGCCATTGAGACGAGAATAACTCAAATTAGCCTCACTCAAATCAGTATCGGTCAAATCAGCGCCTCTCAAATTAGCATACTTTAAATTAGCACTACTTAGCTTTAGCCCACTCAAATTAGCGCCCGTCAAATCAGCACCGGCAAAATCCGTTAACAAATTCAACTCCGCAATATTTGCCAACTCGACAAAATTATCTTGATTAGCTTGATAAATTAACTGTAAAGTATCTTTTAAATTTTGGTGGAGGGCGCTGGTTAAAGTATCAGAATTATGATTAACTTCCCTGTCAGTAGTAGCAAAAATTACCTCACTAACAAAAGGATTTAACCTCGTTTGATAGATAAACTTAGCCAACTTTCTTTCTAAAATGCCATGTTTATTCGGGGTAATATCGTGACGCCATAACCCCTCAATATCGCTCAGATAGACGTGCGCTGGTTTACAAGTCAATGTTACTCCAAGACGAAAATCTTCTGCATTAGTTATCTTCACCACCCCCAAAGCAACATCAGTTAAATCATCCTGTAAAAACTTTTGGTTAGGTAAATGACGAATTTCCCAATGAGGCAAACGAGATAAAGGATTATTAACCCTTTTGATGAAAGATGAATCCAAATCTTTAACCGCCACCAAACTCACATCCTGCAAATCTAATCCCAATGTCAGCGCCCGTAACCCCAAGCGCATCTTCCCCGTTAGAATACTTATCTCAGGTTGTGCCAAACTAACATTAAGACGTAATTCAAACTGCTGACTGTCGAGAGGAATCATCTTTAAATCCATCGATACACACTCAGGGCAGTGATTTTCTAACTTTAATAAAGGGCAGTCTAACATCGTCTTAATTTAGTAGTAAAAAATATCTCTTCTGATACGTTTATGCAGAATAAAACGGCATATACCGTAATAAACTGCAATAGCATTTGAGTAAAATACTCAAAAGGAGGTATCCCTCAAAGCCTTAAAAAATATTTTTAAGACACTTATGTTATCTGATTTAACAGACTGCTTCACCCACGGAAGCGTTAATAGTATTACTATCCTATTTTTGTAAGGTACTTCCCCAAAAGGGGCAACCAAAATCTCCCTTTATCGTACATCAAATATTACTTTTCTGAAACCGAAATCGAATACTTTCACAAACTTTTTATTTATTTGTCCTTTTATGTCATTTTATATCCGTTTATATAGAAAATCTAAGATTTAGTAAATATCTCTTTCACCATATCACCGTTTTTCAAAAAACCTTATTTCATAACAAAATTTTACGCAATGAAATGTTATCATATTAATGAAACTTAACAAAGAGTTTTAGCAATAAATAACCACAAAAGGAAAAAATCATGGCAAATAACAAACCGACCACAACCCCCAATATGGAAGACCCTAAATTTGGTTTTAACCTTTATTCCGAAAAATTAAACGGTAGAGCCGCAATGATGGGCTTTATCATCACTCTCGCCATTGAATATACTACCGGACAAGGATTACTTTCTTGGTTAGGTTTAATGTAATGACTCATTAGTTTCCTTGACAATCACCCGTTTAATCAAATATGATGAAGGGTGATTTTTTTGTGCTGTAAAGGTGTCAGGTATCAGGTGTTAGGTATTAGGTGAAAGAATTGACAAAAAATATATCTTAATTCGGGTCTGCTGAATAAATCAAAACCCTTGTCAAATAAAGGTTTAAAGTCTATTACACATAAAAAAAAGTGTCATAAATTGACTTTTTTCTCTAAAAATACTCTATTTTTTCCATCCGAATCAAAAATAATTGATACAAATGAGCAATTTATAAAAAGTAACTATTTGGCTAAAGTCTTTAATTTATCAGCATTCTACCTGAAACCTGACACCTGAAGCCTGATACCTCCCCTCACCAAAATACTTTTTCAGCAACCCCTAATTCATTTCGTCGGTTCAACTTTTTGCTCGAATTATATCATCGTCTGAAAATTACACCTGAAACCTGCAACCTGCAACCTGAAACCTGCCCTTATCAGGCATTCTTGCATCCAACTGAGGTATTATTGTCAGAAAGCCAAGCGCCCGTCGTCTCAGGCACAATGGGGGTAATTAAATCAAGAATAGCTTGGGCATAAGCGCCGATTTCTGACTGCGCCCCGGCGCCCCTCCTCAAAGCAATAAAATTTAACAAAGCCTGAAGAGAAACAGTCCAAACCCAAGAAGTATAAACAGAAGGAACTAAAACCCCCCTAGCTTGTTCCCTACCTACTCCTAACTGTAATAATTGACTATAGGCTTCATAACTAGCCTGACACTGCTTTTCATAAATAGAAATCGCTAATTGATTTTCGGAGGGCGCTAAACTACCCTCCGTAGCCTGTTTATTATTGCTTGATTGCTGTCTGAAATTTTGGGGAATATAAAACTCATTACTATCGTCTATCGATACATAACGAAAACTTTTTTCATTCCAGCCTAACTGCTCATCATTGTGGTTACTAGCGATGACGTGTTTCCACCACTGACGGCAAATGTAGAGGGGCGCTTTTACCTTAAACTTAAACACCACCCCCCGAAAAGGGCTAGTATGTTCATGTTTGATCAAATACTTGATTAGCTTAATATCTTTTTCCTCTAACGCCGAAGAAACCTTGTCAAAAGAAGCCCTTGCATCATTAACAATACTTAAATCATTGCCTAAAGAATCAATTAACTCGATTCTACTCTTGCCATCATTTAAAGGGTCTCGATAATTCATTATAATTCCTCAATTTATCCCAGTTGCTTTTTTTTCTAACTACAATAGTTTTTTCTTCTTCTTGTTTTAATTCTTGCGCTCTTGCTATGATTTTGTTTTGACGTTCTTCCGGCATTTTTGCCATTATTTCTTCTAGTGTTATAGCCATTATTTTTCCACTAAAGTTCATTCAAATATTTTTTATAGCGAGAATCAGCTTTTTTAATCAATTTTTTATAAAACATTTTTTGACTTATACCTGATTTATCACCACCCACTAACAGAATAGCATTTCTTTGAGGATCAAACGCAAAAGCTATTCGCCAAACACCATTATCAGCATTGAATCTAATTTCTTTCATATTACTGTGTTTTGAGCCTTCCAATGTATCTACTAATGGTCTTCCTAGTCGTGGTCCTTTTTCTTGAAGGCGATTAGCAATAGCTAATAGTTCATTTTGTACATCTTGACTAAATTCATCAAATTCTGGCATGAAGTCATCGTGAAATAATATTTGCCAATTCATAGATTAAAATATAAAACTAATATCAAGTTCGTTTGATCACTTATAAATTAATTAAAATAATCTTAGTTCAATTTATTGAACGTAATTCCGTTGGTTCCGTGTAATTCATTACACGGTGGGTAAAGTGCGAAGCTAGAATCTCTTTGTAACTAATTATCCGAACTTGATATTAACGGTTTAACTGTTGGTTCTTGCTTTTTGCTTATCCTTACCAGTTAACTTAGATGTGCGCCTAGCTTAACGATTATCACCATCACCCTGTAAAGTTTGATTTTGCTTTCTTTGTAATAATTTGTCAATGTTTTGCTCCATCACCTCTTCAGGATTTAAGCCCAACTCATCACATAACCTTGCCCAATACCATAACACGTCGCCCAATTCCTTCGTTAATTTTTCCTTTGCTATATCTAGGCTAGTATCTTGACGGATATATTTTTTCACCACGCCACTAACTTCCCCCGATTCACTCGCTAAACCTAGAGTTAAATATTCTAAAAACCTTGCCGAAGGATAAATGGCTGTTTCTCTCGTTAACTGGAGATATTCTTGGATATTCATAAATTTTTTGACGAAAAAATCGACTATATAGGCAAAATGTCACAGAATTATTAACTGACGTTACGCACTGATTCAAATGTTACGTTAAGGGAGGTTTCAGGTAGCAGGTAGCAGGTTTCAGGTTTAAAACCCTTCCCTCAATAGACTCTTGTACAACAAAAAGATCAATAAACATAAGTTTCTTGTCAATTCTTTAACCTAATACCTGACACCCGACACCTGACACCTGACACCAACAATTAATTCTATATTTTGCGTAACATCAGTTATTAATATACCAAAAAAGGGCAAAGGTTTAAAAAGGGCAAAAAGCAAAGGTAAATTTAGCTTGAATTACCGTGTTTCTTTGCTTATGTCTCAAAAGACGAGGTTTTAAACTTTTTATTTTTCGATAAGATGAATAAGTAGTAAAAAGAACAAAAAATAGGAGTATTCTATTTTGGAACGTCAAAATGCAAACATTTCCTCCGTAATTGCCGCCATCGTGACGGCTTTTATCGTTTTTGTGGGGCTTAATTCCTTTGTGATTATTAATCCCGGACAAACAGGAGTATTAAGTATTCTCGGTAAAGCTCAAGATGGACCACTTTTGGAGGGAATCCATTTTAAACCTCCCGTGATTTCCAATGTGGATATTTACGATGTTACCGTACAAAAATTTGAAGTACCAGCGCAAAGTTCTACCAAAGATTTACAGAATTTATCGGCGAGTTTTGCCATTAACTTCCGTCTCGATCCCATTCAAGTGGTTGATATTAGGAGAACTCAGGGAACTTTACAAAATATTGTCGCCAAAATTATTGCTCCTCAAACCCAAGAATCTTTTAAAATTGCGGCTGCAAGGCGCACGGTGGAAGAAGCCATCACTCAACGCAGTGAGTTGAAACAAGATTTTGATGATGCTTTAACTTCTCGACTGGATAAATACGGTATTATTGTACTAGATACCAGTGTGGTTGATTTAAACTTCTCTCCTGAGTTTGCCAAAGCGGTGGAAGATAAGCAAATTGCCGAACAAAGGGCGCAAAGAGCTGTATATGTAGCGAGGGAAGCTGAACAGGAAGCTCAAACGGACATTAACCGAGCCAAAGGTAGGGCAGAAGCTCAAAGGCTTTTGGCGGAAACTCTCAAGGCTCAAGGTGGTACTTTAGTTCTACAAAAAGAAGCTATCGAGGCATGGCGCACGGGAGGCTCTCAAGTGCCGAAGGTGTTAGTTATTAATGGTGGGGATTCTGGTAATAGTCTTCCTTTCTTGTTTAATCTTGAGGATGTCAATAAGTAGAGGAAGGGAAAAGGGCAAAGGGCAAAGGGCAAAGGGCAAACGTTTGATTTATTTACCTAATTGGGGAAGGGGAGACAGGGAGAAGGGGAAACTGAGACAAGATTATCATTCATAATTCATAATTCATAATTCATAATTCATTATGCGTATAGTTTTTTTTGGCACTCCTGATTTTGCGGTGGTGACGCTTCAAGAGTTATTGAATGATAATCACCATGAAGTCTTGGGAGTAGTGACTCAACCTGATAAGCGCCGGGGAAGGGGTAATAAAATGATTCCTTCTCCTGTGAAAACGGTGGCACTAGCTCATAATTTGTCTGTGTGGCAACCAGCGCGCCTCAAACGAGATTTAAACACTCTGGACATATTACAACAATTAGAAGCGGATGTTTTTGTGGTGGTGGCTTATGGACAAATTTTGTCACCTCAAATACTACAAATGCCGAAATATGGTTGTATTAATGTTCATGGCTCGATTTTACCTGCTTATCGAGGCGCGGCGCCCATCCAATGGAGTATTTATCACGGTGAGGCGGAAACGGGAGTGACTACCATGTTAATGGATAAGGGTATGGATACGGGCGCTATGTTATTAAAAGCCACTACTCCCATCACTTTATTTGATAATGCTGATAGTTTAGGGGCAAGGTTGGCGGTGGTGGGCGCTGGGTTACTTTTAGAAACTCTGGCAAAGTTACCAGAAATTACTCCCATTCCTCAAGATGATAGTTTAGCTACTTATGCCCGTTTAATCACTAAAGATGATTATGTCATTGATTGGTCAAAATCGGCTTTGGCAATTCATCAACAAATTTCTGCTTTTTATCCTAATGGTGTTACCTCATGGCGCACTCAACCGCTCAAAATTACTCAATCTTTACCCCTTTCTGAGATAGTTAATATTAATTTACCGCCCCATTTAGAAAAATTATCTGCTTATCTTCAAGGTATGGAGTCTTGGCGGGGGAAAATGGGGGAAGTGGTGAAAATTATTAAAAATATCGGTATGGTAGTGGCGACGGGCGCTGGATTATTATTAATTTTAGAAGTGCAACCAGCCGGTAAAAAAACACAATCCGCATGGAGTTTTGCTAACGGTAATCGTTTGGAAATAGGTGAAATTATGAACTAGGGTTTGCCGAAAAAATATTTTGGTGAGAGGAGGTGTCAGGCTTCGGGTGTCAGGTTTCAGGTGAAATGTTTATAAATTATCTATCATTAATTATCAATTATCCATTGTCCATTATTCATTCCCCTAATCCTTTAACTGTAAATTAGCGCGACTCTCACAAGCAAAACCATCCACATACCACTGTTGCAAATCCACATCAGATAATGGAATTATATTATTACAAACAGGATTGACAAATTGCCCCAGCCATGCCCAAGCTACCGTGCGAATGACATCGAGAATAGTTTTAACAATATTCTCATGATTGGCAGGAATACCGTCAAATTCGGGGATACCTTCCACTGTTACCGCAAAGCCTTGACTGAGTAGGGCAATTTTTGCCATTAATTTAGCACGGGGAAAATGAGTATCGGAAGTAATTACAAAGACGTGTTTTTTTTGCCATTTTTTTAGTAAAGAAATAGAGAAAAAAAAGTTATCAAATGTAGAATTAGCGCACTTCTCCAACCAAACATTATCAATGCTTACCTTTTCTTTATCAAAGATTAATAAAATGCAAGGCTCTTGAGAACCCTGAGAAATAATAATCGGTATTTGAGGATGATTTTTTCTTATTTTACTAACATAAATCTCCCTTGTAATACTTCCCCCTAATACCAAATAAATATCGATGGGATCATGGAAATATTGCCAAGATTTGAGGAAATGATTAATTAAACTAAAGCTATTAATACCACTAATAAAGAGAATTATCCAAACACATAACTTCAAAATTGATTTTATAAAAAACTGGTCTTGCTTAAAAAACATTGATGATAATTTCTATAAATAAAAAAGTTTTTCTAGTAATTATTTATGATATGATAATAGCTGATGGTGCGGAAAAAATGAGGAAAATTTACGATTCTGTACCAGCCATAAAAGCACATTTCTAATGGTCAGATAATTTAATGTTACAAGAAGTATTACATCCCTCGATTGATTTCAGCATTGAAACGGTTTTCATTTTAATTATTCTAGTGGGTTTAGAAGCAGTATTGTCGGCAGATAATGCCATAGCTTTGGCATCTATCGCCCAAGGTTTACAAACCGAAAAAGAACAAAAGTACGCCCTAAATGTTGGTTTAGTCTTCGCCTACATTCTCCGAATTACTCTAATTATCACTGCTACATGGGTAATTAAGTTTTGGCAATTTTCCGTAGCAGGTGGCTTATATTTACTCTGGTTAACATTTCGTTATTATACCAATTCTAAATCAGAAGAAGGAGAAGAAAATCACTCTAGTTTAAATTTAAAAGGGCTTTGGCAAGCGATTCCCATGATTGCCGTCACCGACTTAGCTTTTTCTCTCGATAGTGTCACCACTGCCATCGCTGTAGCAGATGAAATTTGGTTGATTATCGCTGGTGGTACAATTGGAGTAATTGCTTTAAGATTTTTAGCTGGTTTATTTATCCGCTGGATTGAAGAATATACTCACCTTGAAGATGCCGGTTTCATTACTGTTGGTTTGGTGGGCGCTAGATTAATTTTAAAGGTAGCAATGCCAGATTTTGTCCCTCCAGAGTGGGTGATGATTATTACCATTCTTGCTATTTTTACTTGGGGTTTTTCTGCTAAAAATACTGAAGAAACTTCAACAACCAACAGCTAAATTAATTACTTTTAAATTTAATACTTATTTAATTGTTAAAGTCTATTTATAGCCATTAATTTTGGATAAAATTAAGGTATGAAATTACTCTTAATTAATCGTGGCACAAAACAAACAACAGAAAAAAGGTTGGGGATGGATAATTTTTCCTCTGGTTATTATAGGAGGAGGGGCGCTGGGTTTCTATTATGGAAAAAGTAAATTACTGGGAGAAAAATTAACTCCTTTCAGTGGTTTAGAAATCCTTCCTCCCAGCGCCCCTCTCACCGCTTTTATCAACACTGATTCAGCAAATTGGCAACAACTATCATAATTTGAATTAGCTAGTAACAGAGAAGATTGGCTGGAATTACCATCAGAAATTGACCCGAAGAATAACGATATTAACTATCAACAAGAAATCGAACCTTGGTTAGGGGGAATGATGATTACCATGTTACCCGGTGGTGAAACAGGTTTAGATTATAAACCTGTTTTTATTGGCGGTATTAAAAATAAATTAAAGGCTAAAAACTTTTTCGATAAATTAAGAAAGGAGGGCGCTAGTCAAGTTGTAGAAACAAAACATCTTGATGTTACTTTATATCAAATAACTTCTGCTGACAATACTTCTTATTGGTTAACATTTTTTGATAACTATTTAGTCGTAGGAGAGAGTGAATTTGGTGTTCAGCAAATTATCACAACATATAAAACAAAAAACTCTCTAGCAAAACAAAAAAAATTGAGTCCAGGCATTATCAAAAAATTACAAACACCCGATCCATTTGTGCAAATTCACTTGCTTGACTATCGGGAAATATTGGTTAATATTGCTAGAAACTCAGTTGGTTTGAATGAAAATGATATTCCTGAAACTCCTATTAATTCAGCTATAATCAATGTGAATATTGAAAATCATGGCTTAAATTTTCGCACGTTAATTAATCTCAATCAACCCTATATAGATATTAAAACTTCTAGTAATAACTTAGTTAAAAAAATTCCCGATGACACTATTTTTATGATTGAAGGTATTGGCATTGATAAACTATGGCAAGAAATAGAAAATAATGGAGAGACAATTCCTGAATTATCTCCTGAAATTGAACAAATAAAGTCATTCCTGAAAACTGTGTTAAACTTAGATTTAAGTAACGATGTTTTTAGCTGGTTAGACGGGGAATTTATCTTTAGTTTATCCCTTGATGAAAATAACCCTTTTGCTGATACGGGAATTAGAGGAAAACTAATTGTAGAAACCAGTGATAAAAACTTAGCAGAAAAAACAATTAAGCGTTTAGAAAATATTGCAAAATCAATTTCTTTATTGGAAATTAATCAAACTAATATCGAAGGAATAGATGTCACGACATTGCAGACTTTTAATCGGGAAATAATGTCTTACGGTTGAGAAAATGATCAATCTTTATTATTGAATTTTAGTGAAAATACTAACTTAATAAATACTTCCAGTAGCAGTAATTCTTTAGCTGAAAGTGCTACTTTTAAATTAACAACAGCAACTTTGCCTAAAAACAACTATGGTTATGTTTATTTTGACTTACAAAAAAGTGTTAATTTGATGATAGACATTAACCCCAGCATTTTTGATGACTTAGATAACGATACTGAGAAACTATTACAATCAATAATAGCAATAGCAATGACTTCGATAACGACGAATTCTAGCACTATCCAAGTTGATGTTAATGTCGCTTTATCAAAAAAAATGAACTAATTAAAGTCTGCGGAATAATTCAAAACCCGTGAAAAACAAAAGAATTAAACATATTACAAACACGACAAAGTGTAAAAATGGCTTTATTCTTTAAAAATACTGTATTTTTTCCATCCCAATCAAAAATTCTAAATTCTACATTCTACATTCTAAATTCCCTTCACGACTCCACTTTATCAGCACCACCTAGTTATCTTATCATCAATGAAAATTCAAGACACCATAGCGCACCTCAAATCTTTAACAGAATTAGATATTAAACTTGATTGGTATTTCACTGATGAAAAGTTAATCAATCCTCCTACAAAAATTGAGCAAAATTGGCAAAAAGCAATTCCCAATGAAAAAAATTATTTAATTTGGTCAAAAGGTAATAAAGTGAGATGGTTTGCTCAAAAAATTATGATTCCCCACGCTTTAAATGATTATCCTTTAGAGGGTTTAAATCTCAGAGTAATGCTAACATGGTGGGCGCACTCCGCCGAAGTATTTATCAATGAAACTAAAGTTTGTGAGGGGGATTTATTTGATTCCTCTAGTCGAGTATTAGTAGCTAATAATATTCAACCAAATCAAGAATATATTATCAGTTTACGCTTAATTAGTCCTAGTCATGATATTGGTGGTTTGATGGTTTCTCGTTGTCTTTATGAAAGTGAGTATAACCAAATTGATCCTAGTTTTGTCGCTCAAGAATTAAATATTTTAGCTAAATATTATGAATATTTTAATCAAGAAGAAAAAGATAATTTAATTACATCTCTTAATAACTTAAATTGGCAAAAAGTTAATCAACAATTAGCATTTAATCAAGAATTAATTAGCCTAAGAAATAACTTATTAAATTTAAGTAATACTATTAAAAAAAGAAAGTTTTATTTATTAGGTCATGCCCATTTAGATATGGCTTGGTTGTGGACTTTAGAAGAAACATATCAGGTTGGAGGGCGCACTTTCACCTCAGTTTTAAACCTACAAAAAGAATATAATCAACTAACTTTTGGACATACCACTGCTTATCTATATCAATGGTTAGAAAGTCATAATCAAGTCTTATTGCAGCAAATTCAATCAAGAGTACAAGAAAGAAAATGGGAAATTTTAGGAGGAATGTGGGTTGAACCTGAAGTAAATTTGATTAGTATAGAATCTTTAGCAAGACAATTATTATATGGTCAAAAATATTTTTTAAATAAGTTTGGTAAATATAACAAAGTCGCATGGTTACCAGATAGTTTTGGATTTCCAGCACAACTACCACAAATTTTATTACAAGGAGAAATAAAATATTTCGTTACTGGTAAATTACACTGGAATGACACCAATAAATTTCCCTATGGTTGTTTTTGGTGGGAATCTCCGGATGGTAGTCGTATTTTTACGGCAATGTCACCCCCTAACGTTGCTGGAGTAATGGATACTAACCCTGACACCATGACAGATTACAGTATTAATTGGGAAAAACAAACAGGATTAAAAGATATTTTTTGGTTGCCGGGAGTGGGAGATCATGGCGGTGGTCCGACTCGTGATATGTTAGAAGTAGTGAAACGTTATGATGAGTCACCTTTTTTTCCTCAAGTTAACTTTACTACGGCTGAAGACTATTTGGATAAAATTAGCTCTTATTTCCCTGAAAAATTACCCGTTTGGCATCAAGATTTATACTTGGAGTTACATCGGGGTTGTTATACTACCCATGGCGATCAAAAATATTTTAATCGCTATTGTGAAAGGTTACTTTATCAAGCGGAATTATTTTTATCAATTAATCATTTATTAGCTAAAAAATATAATATTAATGATGACAGTTTAGGTTCTAAACAAGAAAATATAGAGCTATTATGGCAAAAAGTATTATTAAATCAATTTCATGATATTTTGCCCGGCACATCAATTACGGAAGTTTTTACAGATGCAAATAAATATTGGCAGGAAGTTATAAAAGAAACAAAAAAGATTTTATCAGTTTGTTTGTCTAGTATTACTCGATATTTAGCACCTCATCATTCATCAGATTTAGGTAGTAAAGAGATTGTTATTTTTAATAGTTTAAATTGGTTGCGCACGGAATTAGTCGCCGTTAATTTAGATAGTATTGATTATGATATTTATGATAGTGAAGGTAATTTATTAACTACTCAGGTATCTAGTGACAAGCAATTTTTATTTTTAGCAGAAAATATCCCTAGTATTGGTTATAAAAGATTTCTGGCAATACCTAAATCAATTCAGACTGTCAACAATGATTTATTAAATAATTTAGCTGATTTTTGTTTAGAAAACGATTATATTAAAGCGGTAATTGATAGCCAGTCAGGGAATTTAATTAGTATCTATGATAAAGTTAATCATCGAGAAGTTATCAAAGGACAAGGGAATGAGTTACAATTATTTCAAGATCAAGGACAATATTGGGATGCGTGGAATATTGATCCTAATTATGAGCAGTTTCCCCTAGAAAGTCCTAGTTTAAGTAAAATTCAATGGTTAGAAAAGGGCAATTTAAGACAAGTTATCGAAGTGGTTAAAATATATCACAATTCTACTTTTACTCAGCGTTATATTTTAAATGTGAATAGTGCGATTATACATATCGAGAATAAAGTTAATTGGCAAGAAAAATATACTTTATTAAAAGTAAACTTTCCTCTAAATTTTAGTAGTGATAATGTAAATTATGAGGCGACGGGCGCTGTTATGAGTCATACTACTAATCCTCAAAAGGCTGAAGAAAAAGCAAAATGGGAATTATGCGCCCACCACTGGCTCAATTTAACTGATAATAATTATGGAGTTAGTTTGCTGAATAATTGTAAATATGGTTATGATGTTAAACCTAATCAAATTAGACTTAGTTTGTTGAGAAGTCCAAATTGGCCCGATGCTTTTGCTGATCAAGGATTACATTATTTTACTTATGCTATATATCCCCATCAAGGAGATTGGAAAAGTGCTAAAACTATTCATCATGGCTATGAATTAAATACACCACTATCGGTAATTATTCAAGATAATTGTCATGAGAAAATAGGTGATTTGCCCAGCGCCCTTCCCTTCTTAACTATCAACTCGAATCATTTAATAGTGATTGCCTTCAAAGAATCAGAAAATAATCAAAATGAGTATATTTTGCGCTTATATGAATGTGAAGGAGAAAAAACAGAATTGATAATTAATAATGATTTTAATTTAAAAGTCAAGAATAGAGTCAATTTCTTAGAAAATGTAGTGAATAATGACGATGAAATTATTAATCCTTTTGCTATTGCTAGTTATAATTTGATCACGAAAATTCAATAAACTAAGACACATTTACCGCAGTTTTCATTTCCTTAAAGTATACTTTGGATTATCGCAAAGATTCTCTTTGCGTCTTTGCGCATCGAGGCGAGAAACAAAAAACGTGATTTTAGATGCGCACCTAACAGAACAATGATGCAATTTTCGCTTACGATAGGTAAAAATGTCATAAAAGTTACTAAAAACTGGATATAATTTGCTTAAACTGCCAGAAGAAATGCGCAACAAAAAAATAATCCCTCATGCTTAATCAAACCGCTTCAATGATAGAATCACCTTTCCCTGCTGAGGAATCCAGCGCCCTTCACCCCGCCATAGAGATATTATTGACAGGAAATTTTGAAGAACGTTGGGCAATGTCTAAATTTTTGGTAAAGTATGGTGAAACCGTCATTATCCCTTTAGCTGAAAAATTATTTGATAGCAATACTGATAGTGATGGGCGCTGGTATATCCTCAAAGTATTAAGTGAGTTTAAACATCCTCAAATTACCCTAATTATTAGTGAATTATTACAAGAAAATATTGATGACGATTTAATTATATTAGCTACTGAAATCTTAGCGAAACAAGGCAAAGACGCATTACTTCCCCTCTTACCTCTCCTCAATAACTCTCAATATCGCCTTTCAGTAATTAAAGCTCTCGCCCAAGTTACCTACCCAGAAATTATTTCTCCCCTCTTAAATATCATTAACGATGATAACCCAGAAGTACGGCGAGGGGCGCTGGCACTATTAGGCGGTTTTAATCGCCCCGAAATTACCAGCGCCCTCATCCACGCTTTAGGAGATTATAACGGTATAGTGCGCCAAGAAGCTATTATGGGATTGACTCGGCAAATGCGCTTTGAAGACACAGAAACCCCCGTTAAACTAATTATCCCTTATCTTGATGATGTCGCTCTCAATGTAGCGCAACAAGCCTGTTTTTCCCTTAGTCGTTTTGCCACCCCTTCAGCAACCCTAGCCCTTTATACTACTTTAATCAGCGATTATACTCCCACCGTATTACAAAAGAGTTTAATTCAAGCTCTGGCATGGCAAGAAACTGCTTTTAGTATCGAGTGTTTAGGGAAAGCATTATCTCTGGTGAAAGAATCCATCATCAGTGAAATAATTGCTAGTTTTGGCAGAATAAATAATCAAGCATTATATGCTCAAATTGCGAGAATTACCATTGAATTTTATGAAGATAACTACCCTCGTAAAGATGATATATTAATCTGGCAAAATCTTTGTTATACATGGCAAAAATTAGAGATTAAAGAAAGCATTAATCAGTTAAAATATATGGAAGAATCTGCACAAAATAGTGTTAAATTTCATGCACAATCAGCTTTAAAGGCATTGCGATAGAAAACTAGATAGAATTTTAAAGTAACAGCCAAACAAAATATGTAGGTTTTTGGCAAGGGGTTTAAACCTCTTGTTTTCCTTCAAGTCTTAGAATATTAAATAATTAATCATGAGTGCAGAATTTAGAGAATTATTAAAAAAAATTGGTAGCGGCGCGCACACTCACAAAGACTTAACTAGAGAGGAAGCCTATGAAGCTACAGAAATGATGTTACGGGGTATTGCCACCCCCGCACAAATTGGCGCTTTTTTGATTGCGCACCGCATCAAGCGCCCCACGGGGGAAGAATTGGCAGGAATGTTGGATGCCTACATGGATTTAGGCTCAAAATTATCCCCTCTTACTGCTACCAATCAGCCTTTGACAATTTTAGGCATACCTTACGATGGGCGCAGTCGTAGCGCCCCTATCTCTCCTATTACCGCTTTAATGTTAGCCTGTTGTGACGTACCAGTTTTAATGCACGGTGGTGCAAGGATGCCCACTAAATATGGTATAACATTGGCGGAAATATGGCAATATTTAGGCATTGATTTTACCCTATTATCTCTCACTCAAATTGAAGATTTACTGAATCAAACTAATTTAGGATTTCTTTATTTACCCACTCATTTCCCCCTTGCCCATAGTTTAGTAAAATATCGGGATGAAATCGGTAAGCGCCCTCCCCTCGCTACTTTAGAATTAATTTGGCAACCTTATCTTGGCAACACGAAATTAATCGCTGGTTATGTGCATCCCCCCACAGAAAATATGGTGCGGAGGGCGCTGGAATTGAGAGGAATAAAAAGTTTTACCATGATTAAAGGATTAGAAGGAAGTGGAGATTTAAAATTATCCCAAACTACTATTATCGGGGTTAATAGTGAAGACAATTATCAATATTTGAAACTTAATTCCCATGAATTTAACCTCAGTCATCATGATGTTTCTCTAGGGAGTGACGCAGAATATTACCAAGAATTAACTAAGTTAATTAATGGAGAAAAATCATCTCTTTTTGATAGTGCTATCTGGAATGGTGCTTTTTATCTTTGGCACTCTGCTTTAACAAAGGATTTAGCCACAGGGATTGATTTAAGTAAAAGCCTTTTAAGTAGTGGTCAAATTAGAGAAAAAATTGCTCAAATAAAAAGTTTTCTATAACAAATAATTAGGGGGTGCTGAAAAAGTATTTTAGTGAGGGGAGGTGTCAGGTGTCGGGTGTCAGGTTTCAGGTGAAATGCTTATCAATTAAAGAGTTAAGCCAAATAGTTATTTTTCATAAATTGCTCACTTGTATCAATAATTCTTGATGGGGATGAAAAAATACAGTATTTTTAGAGAAAAAAGTCAATTTATGACACTTTTTGTTATGTAAAATAGACTTTAAACCTTTATTTGACAAGGTTTTTGATTTATTCAGCAAATCCTAATTAATTATTAATTTCCTTTGCCCTTTAAAAAACTTTGCCCTTTGCCCTTTTATCAATTACTAAGTTTTCTTAATCTATACTTAACCAAGTTCCTGACTTTTCTTGATATATTAAAACCAGAATAAAACAAGGAAAATTGGTATATAAAAAATTTATGGCGATTAGAGTAGGAATTAATGGATTCGGTAGGATAGGAAGACTGGCGATGCGCGCTGGTTGGGGAAATCCAGCCATAGAATTTGTGCATATCAACGAGATAAAAGGTGGTGCGGTGACGGGCGCCCATCTCCTCACCTATGACTCCGTGCATGGGAAATGGGATCGAAAAATTGACGTAGAGGGTGAAAAAATGACCATAGAAGGTCAAGAAATCACCTACAGTGAATTTTCTACCCCCCAAGAAGTGCCATGGGCAGACTACGGCGTGGACATCGTTATTGAGAGTTCAGGAAAATTCCGCACTCCCGAAACCCTTAACCCCTACTTTGATTGTGGTGTCAAAAAAGTAGTAGTAGCAGCGCCCGTCAAAGAAAACGCTTTTAATGTCGTTGTGGGAGTAAATGATCACTTATACGATCCTGACAAAGATCATATCTTAACGGCTGCCTCTTGTACCACCAACTGCCTAGCGCCCATCGTCAAAGTCATTCAAGAAGGGCTGGGCATCAAACACGGTGCCATCACCACTATTCACGATGTGACAAATACTCAAATTGTCGTCGATGCACCTCATAAGGATTTAAGAAGAGCAAGATCATGCCTAGAATCCCTCGTGCCTACCACCACAGGATCAGCCACCGCCATCGCTATGATTTACCCTGAACTGAAAGGAAAAATTAACGGATTAGCGGTCAGAGTACCTTTATTAAACGCTTCGTTAACGGACTGCGTTTTTGAGGTAAATCGTCCCACAACCGTAGAGGAAGTCAATAAAATGCTCAAAGAAGCATCAAATAAAGAACCCCTCAAAGATATTTTAGGTTATGAAGAATTACCATTAGTATCTGTGGACTACAAAGACGATCCCCGTTCGAGTATTGTGGATGCACTTTCCACCATGGTAATTGACGAGACACAAGTAAAAATTCTGGCTTGGTATGACAACGAATGGGGTTATTCTAATCGTCTTGTGGAATTAGTCGCCAAAATCGCCTCATCTTTATAATTTCGCCCTTCCCCCTCTTTTTCTTGTTGGGTTTCGTAAACTCAACCCAACCTACTTCTTTCGTTATTGGTGTTGGGTTTCATAAACTCAACCCAACCTACTTCTTTCTCCCCTCTCCTATGGGAGAGGGGTTGGGGGTGAGGGTAATTGATTATTGACAACAAACAATACATCAGCAAAAAAAATGGATAAAAATATTAGAAACTATTGCCTAGTAACCGCAGCCTACTGGGGTTATACCATTACGGATGGGGCGCTGAGAATGATAGTATTATTGCGATTCAACCAACTTGGCTATACTCCCATCGAAATCGCCTTTCTTTTCCTCTTTTACGAAGTTTTTGGCGTTGTTACCAACTTCTTTGGCGGTTGGATTGGTTCAAAATTTGGCTTACGATTAACCCTTTACGGCGGTATTGGTTTACAAATTTTCGCCCTTGTCATGTTAGGATTTCTTAACCCTGATTGGGCAACACCGGTACAAGTTTTCTATGTTATGGTTTCCCAAGCCTTCTCGGGAGTTGCCAAAGACTTAACCAAGATGAGTTCAAAAAGTGCCGTGCGCTTGGTTGTGCCAAAAGAAGCAGAATCAAAATTATTTAAGTGGGTGGCAATTCTCACCGGTTCAAAAAATGCCCTCAAAGGTTTAGGGTTTTTTGTGGGTGCGGCGCTTTTGGAAATTTCAGGGTTTCAAAATGCTTTATTCATTCAAGCTGGGGTACTATTTATCATCTTCCTGAGTGGTCAATTTTTGCCGAAAAATATGGGCAAAATCAAAGCTAAAATTAAATTTAAACAGCTATTCTCAAAAAGTAAAGCTATCAATATCTTGTCACTAGCCAGATTTTTCTTATTTGGCGCTAGGGATATATGGTTTGTGGTGGCTTTACCCGTATTTTTTCAAAGTGAATTGGGTTGGACATATATTCAAGTTGGTAGTTATATGGCTTCTTGGGTAATTGGTTACGGCTTTATTCAGTCTTTTTCCCCAGCTATCCTAGGGCAAAATCGCAAAAGTACAGCACCTCAAGCCAAAACTATTCAAATTTGGACTACCGTCTTAACCGTTGTGCCTGTGGGCATTGCTTTAGCATTTCACGCTGGAGTTGACCCCCAACTTACTATCACGGGGGGATTAATTATTTTTGGTATCGTCTTTGCTTTTAATTCTGCGGTGCATTCCTACCTCGTGTTAGCTTATACCGAAGATGATGACGTGGCGCTTAATGTTGGTTTTTATTACATGGCTAACTCCGGAGGGCGCTTGTTGGGTACAATCACTTCTGGTATTTGTTATCAACTATATGGCATTGTCGGCTGTCTATGGTTTTCCGCCTTTTTTGTCTTAGTGGCATCCTTAGTTTCTTTTAAATTACCCTCGCCGAAACAGCATAAAGAGTTAATGGCGGAGAATAATTAGGGGTTGCTGAAAAGTGGTGAGGGGAGGAGTCAGGAGTTAGGATTTAGGAGTCAGGAGAAATGCTTATAATTAAAATCTGCCGTTGCTGATTTAAGCTATGAACATAAAAATTTCATAATCTCAAATATTGGTTATTTAATCGTTTACTGATAGGTATTAAATATAAATCATATTTAAAATCAGCAACGCCTAAAATCTTTATTTGACAAAGTTTTTGATTTATTCAGCAAACCCGAATTAATAATGGATCAAAAGGTTAAAGGGCAAGGGGCTTAAGCCCCTTGTTATCAAAATTCAATTGCTAATAATCTCACAACTCAGATAGGATCGCTATATATACAATTATTTTGCACGAGAACTTAAAGTTAATCCACACCATGAGCAAAACGATTGTACAGAAAGTCTAAAGCATGATTACGCAAATCGTAATAGCTAGGGTCTTCCATCATTCTTTCTCTGTCTCGTGGGCGAGGAAACGGAATGTGCATAATTTCTCCGATGGTTGCTTCTGGTCCATTGGTCATCATCACGAGGCGATCGCATAAAAATAACGCTTCGTCTATATCATGGGTAATCATTAAAACGGTGCAACGGTGTTCATTCCAAATATTGAGTAATTCCTCCTGTAATTCCTCTTTCGTAATGGGGTCAAGGGCGCCAAAAGGTTCATCTAAAATCAATACTTCTGGGCGTATTGCCAAGGCGCGCGCTATGGAAGTGCGCTGTTTCATTCCCCCCGAAATTTGATCTGGCTTTTTCTCAGAGGCATCAGTTAAGCCCACTAAAGCTAAATGATCTCGCACAATGGCTCTTTTTTCTGCTTCTTTTTTGTTCGGGTGAACAGAATCCACCCCTAAATAAACATTTTCAAAGACTGTTAACCAAGGCAATAAAGCATAGTTCTGGAATACTACCATACGATCTGGACCTGGTTTCGTGATGGCTTTACCTTGCACATGAACAGCGCCCCTCGTCGGTTCAGCAAAACCAGATACCATATTTAAAAGGGTGGACTTACCACAGCCAGAATGACCAATGACGCAAACAAATTCTCCTTCTTCCACCACCAAATTAACATCCTTGAGAACCGTTACAGAACCTTTGGCTGTGGGATAAACTTTAGAGACATTATTAATGGTTAAAAAAGAATTCATGTGTAATTGTTGCTCCATTTGGTTAATGATTTTTCTATTTTTTGATACTTGCATAGTGCATCTCCGCAATTCAGTCATTGAACAAAGTATTTTTCTTTTTTGAAATAGAAAGACGCTGATAGGAAAGGGAAGCAGAGAGGAATGGGAAGGAGGGGAGAAAGGAGAAACAAGGAGATATTATTCATTACTTCTTACTTCTTACTTCTTACTTTTTACTTATTCACCCTTTGCCCTTTCCATCAATTTAGGCGGTAACCAGAACACGAGAATTAAGAGCAATTTCCGCCATAGTAATATCACGTTTAATGGTTAAGCTATTTAAGTAACCGACAGGATCTTCTCCATCAAAAGGAACATCATCAAATAGTTTAATTGCCTCACGGCGATATTTTAAATCAGTTAAACCCAATTCCCGACAAGCGGTACTAAAAACACTGACTCGACAAACTCTTTCTAAAATTTCTACCCAGTTACGGGGGAAAGGAATATCACCCCAGCGCGCCATCTGTGTAATCATCCATAAATGTTCCGTACGACTAGGGCGATTCATACCATCACCAAAAAAGTGATGGTGCGCATACTGAACATTATCACCTAAATTACAACTGTAGTTTTGGGGATCCCCTAGTTGGATGTAATCAATATTGGTACTAAGGTACTGGCGAGAAGCGAGAATCTCTCTAATTTCCTGATGATTTTGCGGATTGGCGCAATATTGACAGGCTTCTAATAAGGCTTTAACTAAAGCAATGTGAGTATTAGGATATAGCAGAGCCCAATCTTCTCTTACACCTAAAACCTTGCCCGGATGTCCATTCCACACTTCCAAGTCAGTGGCGATGGTAAAACCAACATTTTCCATGGCAGCGCGTAAGTTCCAAGGTTCTCCCACACAATAGCCATCAATACTACCAGCTTTTAAATCTGCTACCATTTGGGCAGGGGGAATAGTTTGCAAATGAACATCTCGGTCTGGATCAACCCCTTCACCGGCTAACCAGTAACGTAAGAGAAGATTGTGCATTGAGGAAGGATGCACCATGCCAAAGCGATGGCTACTATCAACGGACTCCAGAAGCATTCTTTTTAGTTTTTGTCCGTCATAAATACCTTGATCATAAAACTGTTTAGCGAGGGTAACGGCATTTCCGTTACGAGTCATGGTTAAACCCGTGACAGTGGGTAAAGGTTCATTATTATTACCACCGATAGTTAGCCAACTGGGCATCCCTGCGGGCATTTGCGCACCATCGAGGTAGCCTCCAGCGATACCATCGACAATACCGCGCCAACTGCTTTCCCTAACAAGATTAACTTCGTCTAAGCCATGTTTACGGAAAAAACCCTTTTCTTGGGCAACGGCGAGGGGCGCTGAGGCAGTTAAAGGCACAAAACCGATTTCTAGGTTAACTTTTTCTAAGCCATGACGGGCAACAACTCCTTGTTTTTGGGCTCGGAATTTTTTAATGCGTTTTTGTTGATTGAGAAAATAAATAATTTCACTGCGTAAACTGTAATAACTAGGATGATTAACTACTTCTAAACGTTTACGAGGGCGAGATATATCTACTTCTAAAATACCACCAATTTTTGAACCCGGTCCATTAGTTAGCATCACAATGCGATCGCTCAGAAATACTGCTTCATCAACATCATGAGTTACCATGACGGCAGTGATTTCATTTTGGGCGCAAATTTCCATCAGTTGTTCTTGTAAATTACCTCTGGTTAAAGCATCCAGCGCCCCAAATGGTTCATCGAGTAATAGTAGTTTGGGACGAATTGCCAGCGCCCGTGCAATAGCAACTCGTTGTTTCATTCCCCCAGAAAGTTGATTGGGTAGTTTATCGGAGGCTTGGGATAAACCGACGAGGTTAATATGCTCATTAACTATGTCTTTTTTCTCGCTTTCGGAGTAACCTTTCATTACTTCATCCACAGCGAGCGCGATATTTTGACGGACAGTTAACCAAGGTAATAAACAGTAACTTTGAAAAATTACCATTCTTTCTGGTCCGGGTTTTTGGATTTTTTTGCCTTCTAAAGTTACAATGCCTTCACTGGGTAAGTCTAACCCGGCAATCATGTTTAAAAGAGTGGATTTCCCACAGCCAGAGTGACCAATCAAGGAGATAAATTCACCTTTTTTGATCTCTAAATTAATGCCTTTGAGGGCTAAGTATTCACCGCCACCCGTGAGGGGAAATACTTTTTCGATATTATCAATTGCTACAAATAAGCTCATCTTTTTTCCTCAATTTTTTATTTAAAAAGTTAAAAGGGCAAAGGGTGAATGAGTAAGAAGTAAGAAGTAATGAAATAAATATCTCCCTGCTTCCCCCTCTCCCCTGCTTCCCCTTCTAGTTCAAAACAAATGGGTTTTGTAATGACAAGCCTTGATTTAGCGCCCGGGGGCGATCACTTTCTGTAAATAGGCGATGGCACGATCAAGAATTAAACCGACAGCACCGATATAGATAACGGCTAAAATAATTTCACTGATATAGTTTTGTTGGTAAGCATCCCAGATAAAGAAACCAATGCCGACAATACCTGACATGACAATTTCGGCGGCGATAATTGCTAACCATGCTAAACCAATACCAATTCTTAACCCTGTAAAAATGTAAGGTAAGGCTGAGGGTAATAAGATTTTGAAGAAAAAGTTTTTATTCGATAACTGTAATACTTTTCGTACGTTGATGTAATCTTGAGGGATTTGTTTTACTCCCTCGGTGGTGTTGATGAGAATAGGCCAAACAGAAGTAATAAAGATAACGAAAATGGCTGCTGGTTGGTTTTGTTGTAGGGCAACGAGCGCGATAGGTACCCAGGCGAGGGGCGCTACCATGCGCAAAAATTGGAAAATAGGGTCAAGGGCTTTGTCTAAAAATTTGTTTGTACCCACGACAATTCCCGTCGAAATTCCCACGATAGCGGCAATAGAGTAACCTTGGGCAACTCTGCCTAAACTAGCCATAGTTTGCCAAAATAAACCCTTATCTAAACCCCCTCGATCATAAAAAGGATATAGCAACAGGATGCGAGTGCGTTCCTCTGTAAATAGGCTCGTTGGACCGGGTAAGCGCATACCGGGCAGTAGGGAAACCATTTCCCAAACGAACAGAAATCCAATTACGCCGATAATAGGGGGAATTAAGTTTCCTTGATACTTTTGCCAAAAAGTTATAACGGGGTTACTACTCTTTTTTTTGCTAGAAACTCTCACGGAAGTGGTCATAATTTAGTCCTCTTTTTTCTCAAAATCAATATTGCTATTAAACTTTTTTAATTTCTAGGCTATCGAGATAGGCTTGGGGATTATCAGGATCAAAGGTTTTTCCATCAAAGAATGTTTCTACTCCCCTTGAGGTGGTGGCTGGAATATCGGCTGTAAATCCTGCTTCGGTGGCTGCTTCTTTCCATAAATCTTCTCGATTTACTTTGTCAATAATCTTTTTGATTTGATCAAAATCTTTAATTTTGCCATCGTGAAATCCCCATCTTAAGGTTTCGGTTAAAAACCATAAATCATGACTTTTATAAGGGTAAGAGACACTACCTAGGTCGTCTTTCCAATATAAAGGTCCCATTTTGAAGTCTTTTATTTCCGCTTGTCCATCTCCCATGATGTAATTTCCGTTGTAGGGAGGGGTAACAACTTCTGCGGGAATATTAAAGTAATTTCTACCAGAGACGATGGTAACTAATTCGGCTCGATTATTAGGATCATCGCACCATTGTTGGGCTTCCATTAAACCTTTTAAAACGGCTTTAGTTGCTTTGGGATTTTGATCAACCCAATCGGCACGAATGGCAAGATATTCTTCGGGGTGAAATTTCCAAATTTGGGCCGTTAAACATGCCATGTGACCAATTTTATCAGCAATAATACGATAGGGCCAAGGATCACCTGTACTAAAAGCATCCATTGTACCGTTACGCATTCCTTGTACTGTTTCGGCGGGAGGCACTGCTAATAAATCAATATCGGTATCTGGATTTATTCCCCCGGCCGCAAACCAATAACGAATCCAAAAGTCTTGGTTAACGTTGGGGAAGGTGTGGGCAGCTTTAAATTTTCTGCCGTTGGTACTGGCAAAACCTTTGATGTAATCGGCGGCGTTGCTAAGGTCTAAATGTAATCCTTTTCCTGCATGAATCCCTGCTACGGCGACACCGTTACCGTGGGTAATGAGTTGTGCTAAAACGTACATAGGTACTTTGTTGCCGTTGGTGATAATGCCTTCGCTCATGAGGTGAGGCATGGGCATTTGCCATTGTCCACCGTCGATACCTCCTCCTTGTGAACCGATGGTGACGTTATCTCTGGCTGAAGCCCAACTGGCTTGTTTGGATAGTTCTGCTTCTGTCATGCCATATTTGGCAAAAAAGCCTTTTTCTTTAGCAACAATTAAGGGCGCTGATTCAAAGATAGGTATATATCCGAGTTTAACTTTAGTGGTTTCTGGCATCATTTCTGGGCTGATGGCGGAGGGCGCTGGGGTGGCTGGAGTGGTAGTTCCTGTATCGCTCCCTTGTGGTTCTGGTGGATTTCCTGCACATCCTTTGAGCAAAACTGCTCCAGCTGAAATACCTGCAGTCACCATAAATTTACGACGAGAAAAGTATGACATTTAAAACCTCTTTTACTATGTGTATATCTAATTTTTGATAAGCAGACATAGCATTATGACTATCTGTAACTCAATAATGATTGTCTTTTATCTATAGCAAATAGTATATCGCTAGGATTAATCCTTGTCTATAATTTCGTTTTACTATTTTATATTTTTTTGATAAGCTTAGATTATAGCATTTTCTATCCTTACGAGGTACGCTTAATTCTTTTAATGACAATAACTAATAACTTTAATTTTATTTTTGTACCTCGTAACTATGAAAAACGCTATATCCCTCTTTTGTCACTACCCGAAAACATTTGCCATTCTGAAATTACAAGACCTTGATCACTAAACTACTTCAGAAGTTTTTAACTAATAACAATTATCAGAATTTAAAAATGGCTGAAACTATATCTATTAAAGCAACTTGATCGGAAAGTGACAGATCAGGGATATTTAGGGTTTGCTGAATAAATCAAAAACATTTATTCATAAGGGTTAAAACATAGTACAAACATTAAAAATCCCCAAAATTAGGCTTTTTTCGGGGAACAAGGAACTCAAAATACTGACTATATAAGCCTTATTATGAAACGCTTTATTGAGAGTATTTAATATGTTAGTTATGTTAGTACATATTACCTAGTGTCATTGTAATTCAATCTATCTTACAGCAGTTTTCAGATTAATGAACCACAATTCTTCTTATAAAGATCGGGCGATGCACCCCTCACCATTGGAAGGTGTGGTTTACCCAATTAAAAAGCGCTGTAAATGTAATCAGTTATCCTCATAAGATATTAGACAAAAGCAAAGAATAAATATTAAATTTGAATAATCTCAAAACCTTCTACTTAAAACCTTTGCCTCTGCCTATAATATCAAACTAAGAGCGATCATCCCCCACTTTAAACCTTTCCACTGAAGAAATTAAATCTCTAGCGATACCCACCAGATTCTGTAATGAACCAGCCACCCGCTGAGACTCTTGGGAAGTGGCTTGAGCGGTTAACTCTACCGCCTGCATAACCTTGGCTACACCCCGTGAGTTTTCCCTTTGTTCGTCTGTGTCAGCAGTGATAGAGCGCACCAACGCATCAATACGATTGGATACTTGAATAATATCCTCCAGCGCCCGTTTCGCCTGTTCAGAACGATCGGTTACATCCCTTACCTGTTGGATACCTTCTTCCATGGCCGTCATAACTGAGCCAGTTTCCGTTTGAATTTGTAATACGATTTGCTCAATTTCTTGCAAAGATTTCGCAGAACGATCCGCCAACTGGCGCACCTCATCCGCTACAATAGCGAAACCTCTACCAGCTTCCCCGGCGCGCGCCGCCTGAATAGAAGCATTTAACGCCAAAAGGTTAGTACGAGAAGAAATGTTAGAAATTACCGCTACGATAGTAGAAATTTGTTGAGATGCCTCCGCCAAACGTTTTACCTTTCGGGTAGTTTCTGACACCGTTTCCCTAATCTGTAAAATCCCAGCTACCGTTCTTTCTACCGCATCACCACCTTTTAATGCCGTGACACTGGAGGAGCGCGCTACCTCTTCCGCTTCCCGGGCGTTTTCTGCTACCCTCTGAATAGAATCAGTCATCATCTGTACCGAATTGAGCGTTACCGCCAACTCTTCCGCCATGCGTAACGCATCACTAGACTGATTTCGAGCAAATACTTCACTATCTGTACTCGCTTTATTCACCTGCACCGCCGCCTGTTTCACCTGACGAACGATTTTGCGCAAATTAAAAATAGTATTGTTAAAAGAATCAGCAACCGCCCCCAAAACATCCGCCGTTACTTCCGCTTTCACCATTAAATCACCCCTAGCAGCGCCCTCCACGTCATCCAAAAGGCGAATAACTTGCTTTTGTAAATCTTCCCTTGCTTTTTCTGTTTCTTCTACCCTTTTTCTAGCCTCAGCAGTGGTAGTTTTGATCATTTTTGCCATCTGATTAAAACTAGATGCCAAAGAGCCAAATTCATCTTGGGAATAAATAGTGATTTTCACATCATAATTACCTTGATAAATAGACTCAAACTGATTTTGCAACTCCGTAGTATATCGCTTAATATGGCGAGTTTGGAAATAACCAGCGCCCGTCGTCATCGCCCCAGCACTCACCCCCGTCAACAAACCTAGTAAAAATTTATTACCAAAAGATAGTCCCCGATTTTCTTCCGTAGAACCAGCAAAAATGGTACTAAAAACCATTACCGCTATGAAAGTGACAACACCAGTAACCGCGCCCTGAAGCAACTGTTTAGAGAGTAAAGGTAAATTATAATACTTGGATAAATTGCCCGTTGGCACTTCTACCTCTGGAGCAAAAATGACCGATGTGGGCAAACTAGCTATTTGAGGAGAAATTTGTGCCGTGCCAATTTCCTCATCATCAATATCTAGGGATAAATTTTCGCTGTCAAAACCAAAACTCCCGGTAATATCAGCGTCAAAACCACTATCATCATCGTCCCCATAACTCTCACTCCTTTGATCTTTAGTAAAAATACTTGATACCGGTAACTCATCGGCTGTAATATCGGGAATATCGTCCAACTCATCCGGCACAAAGAAAAAGTCATCATCATCATCCCCCATGAATGAACCATCGTTGTTGCCAGTGGTTTGCGGTAGCGGTGAAGTGCGCCCTCCAGAAGTCAGAGGCTCAAGAGCAGAACTATAATCCCCATAGTCATCATCTAAATCATCGAAAATATCTCCCCCCGTATTAGTGAGCATTTTTTCCAAATCACTCAACTCTGAATCTTCCTCAGAAGAAACAACGAAGGTGGGGGCGCCCGTCTCATCCCCATCAGAAGGCACATCGTCAATACCCCGTTTTTTCAGATCAACCTGATCGAAACTCAAGTCCAAGTCTTTGGGATGAAAATTGAAATCACTATCATCATCATTACTATCCACCCCTAAACCAAAAGACCGAGAAGGGGGGTCAAAACTAGCAGCCGTTTTTTCATCTTCCAATTCTTCATCTTCAAAACTAAAGGAATCTGATTCATTAGCACTGGTTCTAGGCAGAGTATCTTCCCTTAAGGGGTTATTTTGCTGAAGGGTCGGGTCTTCCACCTCCTCTTCTTCTAATTCTTCAGCATCCCAATCCAAATTATCAAAATTAATGCTATTAGTCCAATTATCCCCCACTTCATCTTCATCTAACTCCTCAATCTCATCGGCAAAATTAGGGTCGTCCAATTCCGCTGGATAGATTTGTTCTTCTTCAATTTGGGCTAAACCTTGTTGAGCTAAATTGACCAACTCAGAGCGATCAGTTAAATCTAAAACTTCTTCATAACTTATTTTCGCCTGACTGAAGTCTTCTCTCTGTAAGCAAATATGCCCCTTTAGTAGTAAAATTGTAGGGTCATCAGGATAATCCATGATCAGGTCATCTGTGATACTCTGAGCTAGAGTTAAATCACCTTCGAGATAAGCATTTTGTGCCTGTCCATATCTTTGTTGGTAGTCGCTTTCCGATGCCATTTGTTTTCTCCGTCCACTGCTATATTGTAGGTTTACTGAATAATAAAATTTAACGTCAACTAGGCTACCCAACGAGCGGATCGTAGAATAGCTATATGGTCTAATACTCTGACCCGATGATTTCTTCCCTCTAACCATTCCCCTTGTACATAGGGGGCAATGTGATCGGGCATTCCTTGAGGTATTTGTAAGTTTTCCACTTCTAACCAGTGGATCGCGCCTAATGATTGTACCGCTAAACCTAAAACTGTTTCCTGCTCTTCCACAGCAATGACGGGAACTTCTCCCCGATCAGTATTCAATAGATTGGGATAACCCAAAAACTGTCCCAAGTCTGCCACCCAGATAATTTCACCCCGCAGGTTTATGGTACCTAACAGTAGAGGAGAAGCATTAGGGATGGGAGTTATTTTATCTGGTTCTTGTTGCATAATTTCCCTGATGCCCAGTGCTGGTAAGGCAAATTCATCTCCAGAGGGCAGAATAAAACGAAGATGTGATTCTCCCTCCGGTGCTTCTACGGGCAGTTGTTCTTCTGCGCTCAAGTCAATAACTTGATCTTCCAAAGATTCGGGGAAATTTTGATTATCTACCATGGTCAATACTGTAGTTATGGGTGGTTAGTTGATTATTTTTTTACATTCAGTAACAATCATCTGTTCATCATGAGAAAATATTAGGGAAGATGATCACTAATTTACTTTCTTAATAACTGCTTGATGGTAGCAACTAATTCACTAGCTTGAAACGGTTTGGATATATAAGCATCCGCTCCCTGTTTCATGCCCCAGTAACGATCAAAATCTTCTTTTTTTGATGAACAGATAATTACAGGTACTTCTTTAGTTTTGGGGTTAGATTTTATTTGCCGACAAACTTCATAACCGTTCATCTTCGGTAAAATTATATCTAATACTACTATATCAGGAATCATTTGTTTTATTAATTCTAATGCCTGTTCTCCATCGGGGGCGCTGCGAACTGTTAGTCCTTTTTTCTTTAATAATTCTGTCATCACTTCTCTGGTGGATTGACTATCTTCAACCAATAACACGGTACTCATATTTTGTTTTTAACATTAATACTGTTAAGCTAATTGTATCTTTATCTTAATCATTCGAGAGAGTAAGTTTTGAGTAAAAAGTAAAAACTTTTATTTTCTTCGTCAGGTCATTATTAGTTGTTTATTATTAATAATTCATCATCTTCAAGCATTAATTATCTATGAGTGTCGCTTTGAGAAAATCTAAGCAATCATGCTTAAAAATCCTTTCTTCCACAAGTTTTCGCCGTTATAGGGAATTACTTTTGGTCTTGATTCCCCAAAATCTCCACACCCGTTATCGTGGTTCATTTTTAGGAGTTTATTGGTCACTCTTAAATCCTCTTACTATGACGGCTTTATACACGGCTATTTTTGGGGCTGCTTTTGCTTCTTATTATAATGATTCTATTCTAAATTATATGTTAGCGGCCTTCACTGGTTTATTGGTGACCAATTTTTTTAATAGTTCTACAACCCAAGCCCTTGGTAGCATTGTGGGTAATGGAGATTTACTAAATAAGGTTTATCTGCCCCCGGCGGTTTTTCCTTTGGCTATGATTGGGGTTAATATTTTTCAATTTGTGGTGGGTTCTTTACCCCTATTGATTATAGTCACTTTAATTAATAGTGATAATTTTTTCTCTGTTTTTTTGTTATTTTTTCCTTTTTTCTGTCTTGTTCTAGTCTGTACAGGCATCGGTTTGTTAATGTCGGCTTTGTATGTTTTCTTCCGTGATTTAGGTTATTTCTATGAAATTGCTACTTTTGTGGTGTGGATTACTAGCCCTGTTTTTTATCCTGTCGACATTGTACCCGAAAGGATACAACCTTTTTTGAAGTTTAATCCCCTTGTGCCGATTATTGAGAGTTTTCGTTTGATTAGTTTACAAAACAGCGCCCCTCCTCTTAATTATTATCTCTGGAGTTTATCTAGTGGCTTAATCATTCTTGCTCTTGGTTGGTTTTTCTTTCATCGGGTGAAGGGCGCTTTTCTTGACCTCTTATAGCAGGGCGTTTTCATTCTCAAAAATGTTAGTTTCTCAAACTAGCCAATAATCTGAAATTCAGAGGTTTTTAACTACTAATAAATCAATTAATAGTAAAAAATCCTCCTGTCTCCCTGAATCTCCCCCCTTTTTAAGGGGGGTTGGGGGGGATCATCCTTATATTGTCTTCTTGTCAAAAACAAATCAATTTTGATCCTGACTTTGAAAACACCCTGCTCTTATAGTGGAAAGGGAGAAGGGGAAGCAGAGGGAGAAAGGAAGATAATTAATAGTTTTTCATTGTCAATTATCAATTATCCATTTATCCATTGCCCATTAATAACTAGCCATTTCAAGTTAAAATAAGATTATGAAAGCTCAGTATTTCATAAATTTTATCTTGAAAAACTAGCCAAATTATAATGATAATAACAGATACAACCGCAATTAGATACTATCAAAAATTAACCGATGGTCTGGTAGATTTGTGGGCTAGGGGCAGTCGCTATGATGAACTAAGAGTTTATATGGAAGGATACTTGGCTTGTTTACGTCAAACGAATCTAGTTGAACCCTACTTAATTCATCGCTTGGAGGAGGAGGCTTTTCGTTTTTTGCGAGATCCATCTAACTTTGAGTTGGCAATGCCCCAAATGCAACCAGAGCATGACTATTACTAAAAAAAAGGCGTAGCCCTGCCACGCCTGTATATTCACTTAAATAATTGGTTTTTCTACTCCCCTTCTTCTTCTTACGGGAGGTTGAGGGGCGCGGTGAGGAGAATCACTAACAAGATTGGGGGGATTTGCTTTAAAGTTATTTCTCCCTCTTCCCCTACCTTCTTCTTCATGAATTTCTAAGTACAAGTTATCTCCAGCCATTTGGGCGGCAGTTTGTAATACTGTTCTAATTGCCTGAATATTTCTTCCCCCCCGACCATAAATCTTACCTTTTTCTTTATCTTCTAGGGCTAAACGAATCCATACCTTCTTGGTACTCGCCAGATACTCACAGTTAAAGCTGAGTAACTCTGGAGACTCTAACAATGGTTCAACCAAAAAACGAATTAGCCCATCATAATCAGGTGCGTTATGGTTTTCTAAATTCGATAATGATTGATTATTAAGCATTGACCTGTTCAAAAACTTTAGCTTTGTCTAAAATACGGCGCACAGTTTCTGTTGGTTGAGCTCCATCTTTTAAACGGGTAACTATTGCTGGCACATTTAATCTGGTTTCGTCAGTGCGAGGATTATAAAATCCTAATTCTTCTAAAGCTCTGCCGTCACGACGGTTACGACTATTAATAGCGACAATACGATAACTTACTTCTCTTTTTTTTCCTAATCTCTTTAAGCGTAGTTTAACCATAATAATTTTTTACTTATTTTTTCATTTATCCAATATTGACCTATACTATGATACTGAAAAATGTCCTTAATTGCTACAAACTACTTAGGGTAGTAATGCGTAATTATCACCATTTCCCCCTCTTCTTCCCTTTCTTCCCTTTCTTCCCTTTCTTCCCTTGTTAGCCCATAATTTGGGGAACTCTAAAAAAGTCATCTTCTCTTGCTGGGGCTGAGTCTAGCAAACTTTCTTTTTCTGGTGAAGGGCGCTTCTTGTCAGGGCGCATGATGTTACTCACATCGATAGCTCTCGTCGTTGGTTCAACTGTACTGGTATCTAATTGATCTATTTGTTCAAAGTAATCGAGAATACTATTTAACTGTAAGCCAAATTCTTCTTCTTCGGTGCTACTGATTTCTAAACGAGCAAGGTTAGCAACTTTTTTGACTTCTTCTTTACTAATACTCATAGGTTAACTGGCTACTTTTTATTAGATTCTATCACGGTAAGGGTAAAATTCATAAACCTCTCCAGAAATACAGGCAAGATGCCTGTATCACCGTGCAACAATCCTAATTGTTGGAGAAGTCTATTGCTTACTGAATTGTGAAGGAAAGTTTATGTTTAAGCATTAATGCTCAGATCAGGTCTAAGATCAAAATAAAGGAGCATAAGACACAAAGTTATTAGAATCTTAGATCGATCTTTGCTTCCCATAAGATGTATTTTATAACTCCTTATTTACACCTAATTGTTAAGGAGTTGTTATGAGCGAAACTAACCAAAATTTAGCTAACCTAGAAACTTTAATTAGTGAAGTTAAAGAAGCTCAAAAAATTTACGCAAATTTCACACAAGAACAAGTAGATCGTATTTTCAAGCGCGCGGCTTTAGCTGCTAATGATGCTCGTATTCTTTTAGCGAAGATGGCTTGTAGTGAAACAGCCATGGGAATTATTGAAGATAAAGTAATTAAAAATCACTTTGCTTCTGAAATTATTTACAATAAATATCGAGATGAAAAAACTTGCGGAATTATTGAAAAAGATGATTTTTATGGCATAGAAAAAGTAGCTGAACCTATTGGCATTATTGCTGGAATTATTCCCACTACCAACCCCACTTCTACGGCTATTTTTAAAACTTTACTAGCCCTGAAAACTCGCAACGCTATCATTTTATCTCCTCATCCACGCGCCAAAAAATGCACCATAGAAGCCGCTAAAATTGTTTTAGATGCAGCAGTAGCCGCCGGCGCCCCTCCCCATATCATCAGTTGGATTGCTGAACCCACATTGGCAGTGTCTCAAGCCTTGATGCAACATCCTGATATTAAGCTAGTTTTAGCCACAGGTGGACCGGGTATGGTAAAGGCGGCCTACTCATCCGGGCATCCTTCCTTGGGGGTGGGCGCTGGAAATACCCCTGCTTTCGTTGCCAGTAGTGCTGATGTGAAAATGGCTGTTTCTTCCGTCATGATTAGTAAAACCTTTGATAACGGCACGATTTGCGCTTCTGAGCAATCGGTAATTGTGGATCAGAGTATTTATGATGAGTTTAGGACAGAATTTGCGGTGAGGGGCGCTTATTTCGTCACAGGAGAAGAAACCGAGAAATTAAGACAAGTCGTCTTGAAAGATGGTCATTTAAATGCTGATATTGTGGGGCAATCGGTGTTAAAAATCGCTGAATTAGCCAATATCATCATCCCCCCAGAAACAAAATTATTGATTGCAGAAATCGAAAAAATCGGTTTTGATGAGCCTTTATCCTACGAAAAATTATCCCCCATCCTCGCCATGTATCGAGCTGAAAACTTTGAAGATGGCACAAATAAAGCGGCACAATTAGTGGAATTTGGTGGTAGAGGTCACACTTCCGTGATTTATATTGCCCAAGATGATCATGAGAAAATCGAGTATTTTGAAGAAAGAATGCAAACCAGTAGGGTTTTAGTTAATACTCCTTCTTCCATGGGCGCTATTGGGGATTTATATAACTTCCGTCTCGATCCTTCTCTTACTCTTGGTTGTGGCAGTTGGGGCGGTAACTCTGTTAGTGGTAACGTGGGAGTAAGCCATTTACTCAATATTAAAACTATTACTGAGCGACGGGAAAATATGCTCTGGTTTAGAGTGCCTCCCAAAGTATATTTTAAATATGGTTGTTTGCCTGTTGCTCTGGGAGATTTGAAGGGAAAACATCGCGCTTTTATCGTCACTGATCATCCTTTATATAATCTCGGTGTTACTAATAAAATTGAAAGCGTTTTAGAACAATTAGGCATTAAATTTGATGTGTTTTATGATGTTGAACCTGATCCTAGTTTAGCCACTGTTAATCGTGGTTTAGAGTTGATGAAGAGTTTTAATCCTGATGTGATTATTGCCATTGGTGGCGGTTCGCCCATGGATGCCGCTAAAATTATGTGGTTATTATACGAACATCCCGACATTGAATTTGAGGGCATCGCCACTCGTTTTATGGACATTCGCAAACGGGTATATGATTTGCCACCATTAGGGGAAAAAGCTATTATGGTAGCCATTCCCACCACTTCTGGCACAGGTTCAGAAGTAACGCCTTTTGCGGTGGTGACGGATGAGCGCACGGGCGCTAAATATCCTTTAGCTGATTATGCTTTAACCCCTAATATTGCCATTGTTGATCCTGAATTGGTGTTGCATATGCCCAAAAGTTTAACGGCTTTTGGTGGTGTTGATGCTTTAACCCATGCTTTGGAGTCTT
Organism: Cyanobacterium sp. T60_A2020_053; assembly: GCA_015272165.1. NCBI lineage: Bacteria > Bacillati > Cyanobacteriota > Cyanophyceae > Chroococcales > Geminocystaceae > Cyanobacterium > Cyanobacterium sp. T60_A2020_053. The sequence goes on along the minus strand of JACYMF010000105.1, from coordinate 16,249 downwards.
ATGTGTCGGCTTATGCTACGGAATTTACTAGCGGTTTATCTTTAAAAGCTATTGGTTTAATTTTTGACTATTTGCTGCGCGCTTATGAAAATGGGGCGAAGGATATTAAGGCAAGGGAAAAAGTCCATTATGCGGCAACTATTGCTGGGATGGCTTTTGCCAATGCGTTTTTAGGGGCGCTGGATGCTTTAGCGGAGGAAGCCTTTGATGATCAATGCACTGGTAGTAATCCCCGTTATCCTCTCATTAAGGATATGAAGGATTTATATACTACGGCTTATTTTGGCGCATAAATTAGGTGGGTTGAACAATGTTCAACCCCTACAAGGGGATATTGAGAGGTGGAGGGCGCTGGGTTGGTATCGTTACCCACCGTGTAATGAATTACACGGAACCAACGGGCAAATCGTTCAATGAATTGAACTAAGATGGTATTTATTATCTTTTGGTGTGGCAATTAAGAGTTCAATTTATTAAACGAAAAATTCTGTAGCCGTGAAATTTATTACACGGCGATATTAAACGATAGTCGTAATATTTTGGGTGTGATGGAGGGCGCTGATGGGGAGGTGATTTGTCAATTACTGATCAAAACTAGGAATTTATAAGGCTTGAAACCTTTGCCCCTTGCCCCCTGCCCTTTGCCCTTCACTTCACCACTCCACTTTTTCACCAAACCTTACTTATTTGCTGTTTTGGGCAAAGGTAATGGCGTTGGTTAATCCTTCGGCAAAGGTTAAGGGAGAGTAGTTTTGGATATGTTGCAGTGATGCTTCCCCCATGGCTTTTAGGTTACAGTGAGGGGCGCTAATTTTCATCATTAAATCACTTAATTCTTTTATATTTTCTGGATCGAAACCAAAACCATTAACTCCTTCTCTGACTAAATCATTAAAGCATCCACAACAACGAGAAACGATGACGGGTAATGAAGCGCCCATCGCCTCATTCACGACTAATCCCCATTGTTCTTGTTTACTAGCATGAATGAAACATTGAGCATGACCAAAATAGGGTAATAATTCTTGTTGTTGTAAAAAACCTGTTAAATGTATATAATCTTTTAATTCTAAATCTGTAATTAATTGTATAATTTGTACTTTTAACTCTCCATCACCACAAAGTATTAAATGCCATGGGTTGTTGCTTTGTTGATGATATTGATGATAGGCATGGATCAGGTTAAAAAGATTTTTTTTAGGTAAGAAGCGATTAACAGTGAGAAAATAAGGGAAGGTGAAGGGCGCTGGTAATTTCTTAATTACGTCAGGGTGAAAAGTTTGGTTATCTACCACATCATATCCCGTAAAAATCCCTTCGGGTTTCATGCCTAATTTAATTAAATAGTCTCGGTGTAATTTACCGCCGACGTGCGCTGATTGATACGATTTCAGCCATAATTTTTTCGCCTTTTCTACCAACCATTTACGACTGCTATCATCTTCTTTCGACTCTGACATCAAGACTACGGGGAAGCCAGAAGCACGAAAAACAAGAGTAGCTAATATCATTATTTGACGATGATAACCAGCTACTACTAAAACATCCGGGCGAAATTGTCTTAATTTATTAAATAATTGTTTGGCAATATCTGAAAAACGAACCTCATCTAATTTATGATTACCTAGTAAAGAAATTATTGGTACATCATTATCAGTTAATTGATTTTGCCATTGATAATCAATACCATCTCTGGTGATTTCCATGCCCATAACTTCCCAGTTTTTCGACTTGACATGATCTCGTAAAGCGTTGACGCGCGCTAGATGATAATGACTATAATTATCGAAAAATACCAAGATTTTCGTCATAGTTTTTTCTGGCTAATATTGCTAATTTGATTATTTTCCAAAAATCCCTTGAGGGCGAAATAATAACACCGCAATCATTACTAATAAAGCTATCCCTAACTTATATTCAGCGCCCACCACCGACACACTCATCTCTTGGATTATACCAATAACCAAACCTCCAGCAATGGCGCCATAGGGATTACCAATGCCACCGAGAGTAACCCCAGCAAACATCGGTAAAATTAAAAACCAACCCATATTCGGGCGCACCACCGTGATTAAACCATACAACGCCCCACCAAAAGCCGTTAATACCGCCGTCAAAATCCAAGTAAATAAAATTACTTGCTCCACATTAATACCCGAAACCCTAGCCAAATCGATATTATCCGCCACCGCGCGCATCCCCTTGCCGATTTTGGTATTCTGTAAAATAAAATGTAAAGCCACAATAGCAATAACCGTAAGAATCACTACCAAAACACGAAAATAAGCGATTCTAACGCCACCAATATCTAGCGCCTCCACTAATGGTAAATCATAGTTTTGATTAGCACTACCCCAAATCAATAAAATACCATTGCGCAAAAATAATGCTAAACCGATGGAAATAATAATTAAAGTTGTATCACTAGCCCTTTGATCGCGCATGGGCTTCCATAACAACTGTTCTCCCAACAGCATTAGCACTATTGTACCAATAACTGCAACTACCATAGAAAGCCAAATATTGACACCACTGCGATTAACTAACCAAGTCAAATAAGCGCCCACCGTCAAAAAATCCCCGTGCGCAAAATTGGACAAACGCAAAATTCCCATACTTAAAGTTAAACCTACCGCCCCTAAAGCGATAATACTACCCACCGCCACACCATTAAAGAGAGTTTGTATTACATCCATTTGTCGTTCAAATATTAAATTTTGCTAAAAATTGACCTAATTTGATGGCACGTTAAAATATTAGCAGTACAATGAACAAAATAGTCTAACGACAGTGACAATCACTGACTATAATAGAAAATGACTTTGTAAAAAACAAAGCAAGTAAATTTTATTAACCCTTAGTAAATAGTAAAAAACTTTCGCATATTGGAGAACTTAAACAAAGCCTGTGACCTATAGTACTAACAAAAAAAATCAAAGAGATTTACCGAAGATTAACGATAACATCCGTTTCCCGCAAGTCCGTGTGATCGGTGTGGATGGAGAACAGTTAGGCATTCTCGACACCAGAGACGCTAATCGCATGGCAGATGAAAAAGAGTTGGATTTAGTCCTTGTTAGCGAAACTTCAGACCCTCCTGTGTGTCGAATTATGGACTATGGTAAGTATAAATTTGAGCAGGAAAAAAAAGCAAGGGCAATCAAGAAAAAACAGCACACTGCCGATGTAAAGGAAGTGAAAATGCGCTACAAAATTGATGAACATGATTATCAGGTGCGCGTTAGTCAGGCTAAACGCTTCCTTGCTTCCGGTGATAAGGTTAAAGCTACCATTAATTTTCGAGGTAGGGAGGCACAACACGTTCATCTCGGACAAGAATTATTAGAGAGAATGGCTCAAGATTTAGCTGAATCGGCAGAAATTCAACAAAAGCCGAAAAAAGAAGGGCGCAATATGATTATGTTTCTTTCTCCGAAAAAACAAGTCTAGTTTTGAGTGACAGGGAAGAAAAGCAGGAAAGGGGAGATGGGGAAGACTGCGAGATGTGCTGATAATAATTCATAATTCATAACTCATAATTCATAATTCATAATTCATGACACAATGGCATCACATAGAGGGGTCTATCACAGCCCCTAAAGGGTTTCAGGCTGTAGGGATCACCGCAGGGCTAAAAAAGTCTAAAGCTCCTGATTTGACCCTTATTTATTCGGAAACAGAGGCAATCGCTGGGGGTCTATTCACCATGTCAGAGGTGAGGGCGGCCTGTGTGGATTATTGTCGGCAACGATTACAGCACAACAAAAGCGCCCGTGCCATTTTATGTAATGCTGGTCAGGCAAATGCGGCCACGGGAGAACAAGGTTGGCAAGATGCCATTACTTCGGCGAATCGCATTGCGGAGTTACTTAATATTTCTCCTGATGAGGTGTTATTAGCTTCTACGGGGGTAATTGGACAACGGATCAAAATGGATGCCATGTTGGGTGCTATGCCTGAATTGGTGGCGCAGTTGTCCTCTGAGGGGGGAGAATCGGCGGCGCGCGCCATCGTCACCACTGATCTAGTGCCAAAATCCATCGCTTTGGAAACCATGATAGATGACCGCCCGGTGCGTATTGGTGGCATTGCTAAAGGTTCGGGGATGATTCATCCTAATATGGCAACGATGTTGGGTTTTGTTACCTGTGATGCCATGGTTTCTACTCAGCTATGGCAGGATATGCTTAAACGGGCGGTGGACGCTAGTTTCAATCAAATCACGGTGGATGGTGACACTAGCACCAATGATACTATTATTGCCCTCGCTAATGGTCAATCTCGCACTCCTGTTATTACCACAATGGATGATAATGGGCGTAAATTACAGGGAATGTTAACGGAAGTGTGTCAATATCTGGCGAAGGCTATTGCTAGAGACGGGGAGGGCGCTACTTGTTTGATTGAAGTACAGGTGACGGGCGCTGAAGATGATGCTTCCGCTAATAAAATCGCTAAAACCATTGTTGGTTCTTCCCTCGTGAAATCTGCTATTTTTGGACGTGATCCCAATTGGGGCAGAATTGCGGCGGCGGCGGGGCGCGCTGGAGTTAAGTTTAACCAAGATGATTTAAGGATTAAGTTAGGAGATATTCTCTTAATGGAATTTGGTCAACCTTTACCTTTTGATCGTCAAAGTGCTAGTAATTATCTACTACAAGCCTCCCAAGGAGAATACCTTAAAAGTGATACGGTGTTAATTTCTGTAGCTGTGGGGGAGGGCGCCGGGGTGGGGTGCGCTTGGGGTTGTGACCTCAGTTATGATTATGTCAAAATTAATGCTGAATACACTACTTAGGTGATGCTGAAAAAGTATTTTATTGAGGGGAGGTGTCGCGGTGAAATGCTTATAAATTAAAGAGTTAAGCTAAATAGTTATTTCTCATAAATTGCTCATTTGTATCAATAATTTTTGATTGGCATGGAAAAAATATATTGAGTAGGTCAGCAAAATTAATTGGGTATTTTCCTGTTAACGTGGGGACGTTGCATGCAACGTCCCTACTCTAATTTTTTTATTTATTATACAATTCAAATTATTTTATGAGTGAACAATGGTGGGAAATAAAAGTTAATCATCTTCCCGAGTTAGAAGAAACTATTTCTTGGCGCTTACAGGAGTTTGGTTGTCGTGGTACAGCTGTACTAAAAGAAGATGATGAGTTGTGTATTAAAGGTTATGTGCCTTCTGTTACCATAGCGCCCCTCGACCTGTCAGCTTTAACTCTGTGGTTGCAACAAGATTTTACCCTTGCCGGAGTAGATTTACCGCAAGTATCATGGCGTTTGATTAATAACGAGGATTGGAGTAGTAGCTGGAAACAACACTGGCAACCCATGGAAATTGGGGAGAGATTTTTGGTTTACCCTGCTTGGTTTGAACCAGAGGCGAGGGGCGCTAGATTAATCATTCGTTTAGACCCCGGATCAGCTTTTGGCACAGGAGTACACGCTACCACTCAACTATGCCTAGAATCGCTGGAAATGCGCCTTGACGACAATGAAAACTCCGATATAACCATTGCTGACATCGGTTGTGGTTCAGGTATTTTATCCATCGGCGCCCATCTCCTCGGCTCAAAAAAAGTCATTGCCACCGATGTTGATGCCCTTGCCGTCAAAGCAACCAAAGAAAACAGCGCCCTCAACCACATTGATGATATTACAGTTTTTCAAGGTAGCCTAGGGGAAGTTAAAGAAAAATACGGACAAATATTTGATGGTGTAGTATGTAATATTTTGGCTGAGGTGATTAAAATTTTAATCCCTGATTTTGCCTCTATCGTCAAAGAAGGGGGATGGATTGCCCTTAGTGGTATTTTAGTAGAACAATCCGCCGAAATTAGTGATCTTTTAGTAGAATATGGTTGGACAGTTGCAACTGTGTGGAAAAAAGATAATTGGTGTTGCATTAACGCGCGCCGTTTACCAAGCAATATGAGGGGTATGTAATATCAAGTTCGGATAATTAGTTATAAAAGATTATATCTTCGCAATTTACCCACCGTGTAATGAATTACACGGAACCAACAGTATTCCGTTCAATAAATTGAACTAAGATGTTGATATTACTAATTTGTAAGTGTTCAAACGAACTTGAGATAAGAGGTTATTTTTAACAGTATCACTAAAAAATATGTCAAAATTTTAGTATGAACACCACTAAAAAAAGACAATGTTACTACAACCCCACCAGCGCGCGAAATTAGATGATAGTGACGATGGCTTATTCTATGCCATGCCTCGTTTTGTTACCCATGTGGACGATAGTTTTATTGAACAATTAACGGAACTATATCGAAAATTATTAAAACCCAACAGTCGTATTTTAGATTTAATGAGTAGTTGGGTGTCTCATCTTCCAGCTGAAATGCAGTTTTCTCATGTGGAAGGTCATGGTATGAATGAGGCAGAATTAGCAAAAAATCCCCGTTTAGACCATTATTTTCTACAAAATCTTAATCAAAATTTACAACTTCCCTGCCCTGATGAAGATTTTGACGCTGTATTGTGTACCGTTTCCATGCAATATTTGCAATATCCTGAAGCTATTTTTGCGGAAATTGGGCGCATTCTCAAACCTGACGGGGTGGCTATTTTTAGTTTTTCTAATCGGATGTTTTATCAAAAAGCTGTCACCGCTTGGCGTGATGCCACCGATAGACAAAGAATATTTTTAGCTAAATCTTACTTCCAATCCACAGGGCAGTTTAAGCCTCCAGAAACGGTGATTCAAGTGCCTGAAACTCCCACTTTCCTCAAAATGTTGGGCATGGGCGCTAATGACCCTTTTTATGCTGTTTATGCTTATGTAAATAGGGCTTGATGAAAAAATGGCTTCAGGGAGAGGAGGTGTCAGGTTTCGGGTGTCGCGGTGAAATGCTTATAAATTAAAGACCTTCGCCAAACGGAATAATCTTGGTAGGGGTTGAACATTGTTCAACCCTCATGGTTTAAATTCGGGCAACTCCTGCTTCTCGGGCTGCCTGTTGCACTGCAGCCGCCACCGTAGGCACAATGCGACTATCAAACACAGAAGGCACAATGTGTTCTTTATCTAATACATTCGGTGGTACAAGGGAAGCGATGGCGCGCGCCGCCTGTAGATACATTTCTGTGGTTAGGGTTGTGGCGCGACAATCCAGCGCCCCTCGAAATAGCCCGGGAAAAGCTAAAACATTATTAATTTGATTGGGGTAATCACTTCTACCCGTAGCGATAACGGCGGCATCCTGTTGGATTAATTCTGGTTGGATTTCGGGGATAGGATTCGCCATGGCAAAGACAATACAATCAGTAGCCATGGAGCGCACCATGTCAGGAGTAACTACTTTAGGGGCGCTAACACCGATAAACACATCGGCGCCCTTCAACGCATCAGCAAGATTGCCAGTTTGAGCGACAGCGAAAGATTGTTTTTCAGCCGTCAAATTCTTTCTATCTTTACTGATAATCCCCTTAGAATCACACAAGACAATACCGCTACAATCAGCTTTTTGTAATAAACGAGCAATGGCCACACCAGCCGCGCCAGCGCCATTAATCACTACCTTGATTTTTTGAATGTCCTTTTTGACAATTTTCAGGGCGTTAATAAGTGCCGCCATGGTGACAATGGCAGTACCATGTTGATCATCATGAAAAATAGGAATATCCAACTCCTCTTGTAATCGGCGCTCAATTTCAAAACAACGAGGCGCAGCAATATCTTCTAAGTTAACTCCCCCAAACACAGGAATCATATTTTTAACCGTTTTGATGATTTCCTCCACATCCTGAGTGGCTAAACATACAGGAAAAGCATCAATATCCGCAAATTCCTTAAATAACATCGCCTTGCCTTCCATGACAGGTAGCGCCGCTTCAGGTCCTAAATTTCCCAAACCTAGTACAGCAGAACCATCGGTAACAATGGCAATGGCATTACTTTTGATGGTGAGGGAAAAAACATTTTCCGGATTATCCGCAATGGCGCGACAAATGCGCCCGACACCCGGCGTATAAGCCATAGCTAAATCAGAAGAAGAACTAATTTTGATACGATTTTGGATGTGAATTTTCCCTCCCCTATGAATATCAAAAGTGCGATCGCTGATATGTAAAACTTTGATTTCTGGTAAGGCTTTAATGGCTTGAACAATTCTCTCGGCGTGTTCGGTGCTAGATGCGTCAATATGTAATTCTCGGCGGGTAATTTTCAAACTGCGCTCGATTAATAATACTTCTCCTAAGCTACCACCCACATCAGCGATGGCTTGAGTAACTTTCGCCAGTGTCCCGGCTTTGTTGAGTAATTCTAAACGGACGGTTAAACTAAAACTAGGATTGGGAGTTAATTCTGCCATTATTTTTAACGGTTGATGTAATTGGATGTTAGTATCCAATAAATTGTATATCTTTTCTCGTTATTCACCTTGTCAACTGTTACACAGAAACCATAGAAATAGTATTTTGTCTTCCTCCTACACCCCACCGTGTAATGAATTACACGGAACCAACAGGTTTACGTTCAATAAATTGAACTAAGATGTTGAGATTACTCAATTATTTTCCCTCTTCCCTCTTCCCTTTTACAATAAGATAATTCTCACAACTGATTTAGGATTGCTATATTAATTATTAATGAAAAAAACTTTTAAAAAACTTAAATATTTGTTGGTTGCGGTGATGTGCGCTGGGCTAATTGTCGCTTGTAACACCAGCAATAATACTAATCTCAACCCATGGGAGACGGTAAAGGAAAACGGGCGTATTAGTTTTGGCACTACTTTAAAACCGCGCACTTTAGACCCTGCAGATAGTTATGATCTGGCTGGAATGAATATAATTTATAATGTGGGGGAAAGTCTCTACACTTATGAGTTAGGCTCAACTAATTTAACTCCTCTCCTAGCTACGGATTTACCTACTATCAGTGATGATGGTTTAGTTTATACCATTCCTTTGCGTGAAGGGGTGAAGTTTCATGATGGAGAGGTATTTAATGCTGAAGCCATGAAGTTTTCCCTCGATAGATTTATTACTAATGGTGGGAAGCCCTCTTTTTTATTAGGGGATATTGTTTCAGAGGTAGCAGTAACGGGGGATTATGAGTTACAAATTACCCTCCAACAACCTTTTTCTGCTTTTCCTGCTTTGTTGGCTTTCCCGGGCGCTTGTGCCATTTCCCCAGCCAGTTATACCATCGGTGAGGGCGCATTTAAACCTAATGAGTTGGTGGCGACGGGTGCTTATCGTTTAAGTAGTTTTGATAGTGATGGGGTTAAGTTGGATGTGTTTAGCGATTATTGGGGGGAAAAACCTCTTAATGAAGGGGTAGATTTACAAATTTATGGTGATAACCCCGCCAATCTCTATAATGGCTTTTTGACGGGCGCTGTGGATGTAGCTTATCAGTCTTTCGCACCCGAACAAACTTTGGATTTATTGGCTAAAGCCCAGAATGACGGGGCATTTCAAGCCATCGAGGGGCAAGGCACGGTAATTACTTATTTATCTATGAATCTCAATCAAGCGCCCCTCACCGCTTTACCAGTGAGACAGGCTATCGCTTCCATGGTAAGTCGAGATTTATTAGTAGAAAGGGTAGCACAAGGTTTATCGGAGCCTTTACATAGTATGATTCCCTCTGCGTTTGAAGTGTCAGCGCCCGTCTTTGCTCAATCTTATCCTGATAGTAATTATGAACTAGCCAAACAATTATTAACGGAAGCTGGTTATTCTGCAGAAAATCCGGCAGTGATTGAATTGTGGTATCCTTCCACATCGCGCCCTCGTGCCGGTATTGCTAATACTTTACGGGCGCTGGGGGAACAGGAGTTAGATGGTATGATTAAAATTGAGCCTCAAGGGGTGGAAAGTGCCACGGCTTTTAGTAATTTGGGGAAGGGCGCTTATCAAGGCTTTTTAGGTGACTGGTATCCTGATTTTCTGGATGCTGATAATTATATTCATCCTTTTCTCAGTTGTAGTGAAGGTAATGATAGCACTGGATGCACGGCGGGGGGCGCTCAAAATCAAGGCTCTTTCTTTTACAGTCAATCCTTAAATGATTTGATCAATCAAGCCCGAAAAACTAATGACAGTCAGCAACTGAAGGAAATTTTTGCCCAAATTCAAGCAATTTTGGTGGAAAATGTGCCTTATATTCCCCTTTGGCAAACCAAAGAATATGCTTTTGCCCAAAAAAATCTTTCTGGGGTGGTGATTAATCCTAGTCAGACTTTTCCCCTCAAAAATATTACTAGGGTTGAGTGATTTTTCTTATTCTTTTGGTGTGGGAAATTGGTTAACTATATCTATGCTAAGGTGGAGGGCGCTGGCTACTTGTTCTCTACTTAATCCTAACTTTAATAGTTCAGGTATAGTTTCCATTTTGCCTTCGAGTTTGCCTTTCATTGCTCCTTGTTTTTCTCCATCAGCAAAAGTTTCTTGATAAAAACGAGTCTTTTTAAAGTCTGTTAAAGTAAACATTTTATCTAATTCCTCCCTTGAGTATTGCTTAAATTTATAGATTAAAATCTTTTCAACTAATTCTATGGTATTTTTTCTTTTTGTGGTATTGTCAATATTATTCTCAGTTAACTCAAACAGATATTTTACTTGAGTTTTAGCTTTTTCTTGTTCTGCTACAATTAATTTTACTATTTCTAGTCCAATATTATCAGTGGGTTCAGGTTCTAGTTTGTCAAGATAAACTATCTCTAGTTTCCCTAATTGTCGGAAACTTTCATAATACTTTGGTAGAGGATAATCTAATTTCTGATTTGCCCACAATACCAGCGCCCGAAAGTCGTTAGGGGGCTGATATTGTCCTAAGTACATAAATATTTCTGTAAATAAACGTTGATATAAGTTCTGATCATTTTGAAATTGTACTTCTACAAAATAGATGGGTTGATGGATATTATCAGTGAGAAAAACCCCATCAATTCTTTTTGATAGTTGTTTTAATTCTTGGGAGAGAAATTGATATTCTTGAGCTAATTCAGATGGTAAATTAAGTAAACTAAAGAGAGTTTCTGGTAAATATTGAAATAGTTTATAAAAGATAGAATCAGTTTTCATGCCCTTATTTTTTCCCGTGACTATTTTTATTTTACAGTGGAGGGCGCTGTTATTATATTATCCGTAAAGAAAGGAAATATAGGTTTTGATTTATTTAAGACTGCTATAAATTTAAAGTAATTTCTTCCACTTGTCCTATTTGACCAACTTTTTGGGGTGTTTCCTCATTGACACTTAATAATATTCCTCCCGCATTTCCAGCGCGAATAGTTAGCTCTTTTTTTGCTTTCCATTCCCTTTCCGTGCCTTTCTTTAATATCCCCTCAAATTCTTTCTCTCCATCCACAACAATTCTTATCCAAGAATCATCTTGAGCTTTTATTTTTACATTTAATTCATCTATTTTTTTAGGCTCATCAGCTTTTTTTTCTGCGGCGGTAATAGCCTGATTATTTTCTGAATTATTACTGTTAATTTCTTGAGTAACTAATTTGTCATTAGTATTAATTTGTTGATCGCTAGAATTATCAATAATAAAAAAATTAGGCTGTAAAATATCATTAAGACTACCCATAGAAACAAAAATTAGTAGTCCGTAAACTACATAAAGATATTTGGTATTTATTTTTAAATTAAAGTTAAATTTCTTTCTTTGTTTGAAATATTTTTGCTCAACAACAACTTTTTTATCAAGATTAAAATTAAGAACTAAATTTTCGCCATCTAAATGAAGAAAGTTAGCATATTTTTTGATCAATTCTTTTGTAAATACAGGCTCAGGTAAGAGGCTTAAATCAGCATTTTCCAGCGCCCGTAACACAGTCAGAGTAATCTTAGTTTGATGAGAAATAGTATCTAAATCATAATCTAAAGCATTACGCTGATTTTTTAAAACAGAACTGATTTTATTAAGAAATTCTTGTCTTTCTTGTTCTGGATCGATGGTATCTTGTTCTTTAGACTTAAAAAAATTCATATAACCCCCCCTATGTATAAATAACTATCGTTAGCTTATTTTTAACGTTTTTTGTCAATTTTTTCACTAAAATTTATTGATTTTTAGCTAACCTAATCAATTTCTGCACCTCTTGGGCAGTTAAATTACGATATTCCCCCGTTTTTAACTCAGCTAACTTGATAAAACCGATAGCTTGACGGTGTAAACTAACCACAGGATAACCTAACAATTCAGCAATACTACGAATTTGACGATTACGCCCTTCTTGTAAGGTGATTTCAATTAAACTGCGAGTATTAGTGATTTTTTTAACGGTGATGGGCGCTGGGAGAGTCATTTTTCCTTCCCACACAAAACCCTCTGACCATTTTTTGATCACATCTTCCTTAATTACTCCATCTAACCATACTTGATAAATTTTTGGCACATGGTAACGAGGATGAGTCAAAGCGAGAGTAAAATCACCGTCATTACTAAGAATCAGCGCCCCTGAAGAATCCCTATCTAGTCTTCCCACGGGATGAATACCTTGCCCCCATTTTAGCTCAGGAGTTAGCAAATCTAACACTGTAGTTCTTTTTTTTGGGTCATCACAGCTACAGATTACCCCTTTGGGTTTATTCAGTAATAAATAGGTGGATTTCGGTAGTTGGGAAGTTTTTAAAACCTTTCCAGCCACTTCAATTTTATCTCTTTTTATATCAGCTTGATGTCCTAAAGTGATGACAACCCCATTAACTTTTACCTTTCCAGCTTCGATCATTTTTTCGGCTTCCCGACGGGAGGCAATACCCCATTGACGTAAAATTTTTTGAACTCTTTCTGACATTTTTTCCTTTTCTCTTTGTGACAATTTTCAAAGAGTAACACTATTTATTATACCTAAAAAAATTCTCTGTTATTATTCAGTTAATAATTATAATCTAATCGTTAATTGATGTAAAAAATGCGGCGTAAAATTAACAATTTATTGGGGACTTTTTTTGCTAAATCAAGAAAAATAAATGATGAACCGATTAATAAATTTAGTTTAATTGTCATCATTATTATTGATCTATTTATTTTGTTTAATGTTTTTTCTGGTTTGAACGACATCGGGCGCTGGTATATCAGTCCTAATGAGGCTTACCCTTGTTATTCCAGTTGGCAAAGTTATCAAAATAGCGATGCTTCAGAAAAAGATTATCAATTTATTAAAGAAGCCCTTGATCAACGAAATAGCTTAACAACTTCTATTATTGAGCGTAAAAACTTAGGTACTATTTCGCCTCTTTGCATAGAATTTAACCAAGTTAAAACACAGCTTAATCAAGCTAAAAATCAAGGTTTTATAAAAATAATTACTGACAAAGAAACAGAAACTAATCGCATCCTTGAAGCAACTCGAACTATTCGCTCTCAATATGATTCTACATTACTGGAACAAATCGCAGGACAACCAAAAGAATTATCAATTAATGAAGTAGAGGCACAACAAGCGAGAAAAGAGATTGAAAAGAATAATCAAAAAATAGGTCAATTAACAAAAGAAATCAACCAAGCCAAACAAGATTTATTAAGACAAGAAGAAAGTCAAAATTATCTTAACTTATTAAAATCTTCCGCACAATTTACCACTGTTGAAAATGGTTATGAAAGGGCTTCTTTTTGGTATCCCACTATTCAACTCATATTACAAGTTTTCTTTCTAGCGCCCCTCATCCTCATTGGTTTATTTATTCACAAGGGAGCTGAAAATCGAGGAGATGGTTTACTAGCATTAATGAGTTGGCATTTATTGGTAATCTTTTTTATTCCTTTAATTATCAAATTTTTTGACTTTTTACAAATAGGGGTATTCTTTGAATTTTTATTAGAATTTGTTCAAGTATTTCTAGGAGGATTAGTATTTTTAATTAATTATCTGTATATCTTTATCATTCCCCTAGTGGGATTTTTGATGATTAAATTCTTTCAAAAAATAGTTTTTAATACCAAAAATCAAGCGAGTAAAAGAGTAGAAAAATCAAAATGTCTGCGTTGCGCCAGAAAAATTCCCCCTCAAAGTGCTTATTGTCCTCATTGTGGTTATAATCAATATGTGGAATGCGTAAATTGTGATAATTCTACTTATAAACATCTAGGCTATTGTGTCCATTGTGGCGCTGTTCAAAATACAGAATCATCAACGTAGTACAAAAAAGGCTAAGGAGGGGTTGATGAAAAAGTAGAGTCGTGAAGGTAATGGACAATTCACAATGGATAATTGACAATGGATAATCATGGGTTTTCCCACCTCACAGTAGTATCTATTATTTTCTCATGTATAACCAAGAAGACTACCCCCTCCTCCCACCAAGACGCCCTAAAGCACCTCCCGAAAGAAGGGCTTATGCTTTTTTAGTCGATTTTATTTTAGTGTGGCTATTATCCTCTTTGGTAAAAAATATTTTGGCTGAATTGTTGGTATTTCTTCTGCTATGGTTAACTTTGCGTGTGGTGGTAGTTGACAAAAATCAAGGTCAAAGTATCGGGCGCTGGGCATTTGACCTAAAAATTAGTAACTTTGAATCAAATAAACAGCGCCCTCCCCTCCTCACTTTACTAAAAAGAGAAAGTATTGTTGCTGGGGTGGCATTTCTGGCAATGATTGGTTTAAAAGTCAACTTTCGTGACTTTCTTTTGATGCTATTATTTTTAGCGCCCCTCATCGCAGATGCCTTCACCGCTTTAACTGATGATGAATATAATCGCACTTTTCATGACCGTAATGCTAATACGGTAATTATTCAAACTCGGCGCGGATATTCCCTCGATTTAAGACTAAAAAAATGGACAAAAGAAATTAAACGTAACTGGCAACGCCGACAACGTAAAGATTAAAAGAAATTAATGATTGAATATTTCAACCTGGTTATTAATACAGATGTATATGTAATACCATAAATGTTCTGATACGTTTATGCAGAATAAAACGGCATATACCGTAATAAACTGCAATAGCATTTGAGTAAAATACTCAAAAGGAGGTATCCCTCAAAGCCTTAAAAAATATTTTTAAGACACTTATGTTATCTGATTTAACAGACTGCTTCACCCACGGAAGCGTTAATAGTATTACTATCCTATTTTTGTAAGGTACTTCCCCAAAAGGGGCAACCAAAATCTCCCTTTATCGTACATCAAATATTACTTTTCTGAAACCGAAATCGAATACTTTCACAAACTTTTTATTTATTTGTCCTTTTATGTCATTTTATATCCGTTTATATAGAAAATCTAAGATTTAGTAAATCTCTCCTCAAACAGGTTCTGACACTAGCAACCCAATTAAGCTAAGATTACGTTAGTTGTTAGCAATAATTCATGGTACAAGAGAAAAAATTAGGTTGGTCTTTAGATTACCGAAACCCCGACGTAATCAGGAGTATGATGCCTTTGTGGGATTTTTTATATAAATATTATTTTCGGGTGGAAACCGATGGTTGGGAAAATATCCCCGATCAACAAGTTTTGTTTGTCGGTTCTCATAACGGCGGTTTAACAGCGCCCGACATGGTCATGATGATGTATGATTGGTTTCGGCGTTTTGGGGTCGAAAAGCCTGTGTATGGCTTAATGCACCCCAGTGCATGGACTCTTTATCATGGGGTTACTGATTTAGCTGCTAAAACTGGAGCGGTGATAGCGCACCCCAAAATGGCCATAGAAGCTATTGAGTCGGGTGCTAATGTGTTAGTGTATCCGGGGGGCGCTCAGGATGTCTTTCGTCTCTATACAGAACAAGATAAGATTAAGTTTGTCGGTCGTAAAGCATTTCTGAAGTTAGCAATACGTTATTCTTTACCCATTGTACCGCTTGTGTCGAAGGGCGCCCATGAGAGTTTAATCGTTTTAGCTGATATTTATGAATATATTAAGCAAATTCCTGATTTTGGCTTGTTTAATAATCTTTCCATTCTTGATCCTGAAGTTTTCCCCATTTATCTCGGTTTACCTTGGGGAATAGCCTTTGGTCCTATCCCTAATATACCTTTTCCCACTAAAATTTACACAAGAGTATGTCCGCCAATTTATTTTGAGCGCTATGGTTTTTCTGCTAGTAAAGACAAGGATTATATTGACGAATGTTATCATCAGGTAGTCAATGCGATGCAATATCAACTAGATGATTTATTTGCCAATCATTAGGATGCAAAGTTTATATTATCTTGAAATGTGAGTGAAAGACCCCCGTTGAATTTCTCAACAAAAAAATACCCACTGAAATCAACGGGGGATGTAAACGAACCAACAAAAAAATCG